>NZ_JBSRQL010000007.1:0-208509 GCF_054083135.1 Stenotrophomonas maltophilia group sp. LNF247 | reverse complement strand
CGGCCGGCAACCACAGGATATTCAGTTGATTGCAGTTGCCGGCCAGCGGCCGGCACTACCGGATGGCGGTCACCCCGGCACCGGGCAGTTGCTGGCCTCCAGCACACCCTGCAACCGCTCGCGGTCCTTGCGCGCGCTGTCGCGGTTCTCGGGCGCGGCGAAGCGCTCCCGGCCGCGGGCATCGCGGAAGCGCTGCTGCCAGGCACCGCAGCGCTGTGCTTCGGGAAGCGCTTCGCACTGATCGCGCACCACTTCACAGCTGGCGGCATTCACCGGCGTCACTCCGCCAAGGCCCTGTACTGTCATCAGCTCGCAGCGACCTGGCGCAGCCTCGTACTCGTACAGGTAGCCGCCGCCCTGGCTGTCGGTGCACTGGAAGATAGGAGGAAGCGGCGGCTTCGGTGAACCGTCACTTCCAGCAGCACGGGCCTCGGCATCGCGACGCAGCGTCGCGCTGTCAAGGATCTGGTCGTCTCCTTCGTGTTCGACCATGCCTGCTTCCATGATCGTGCGTCCTTCGTCCGCGCGTCGTGCCTTCGCTGGGGCCGCAGGCGCAACACCCGGGTTGGCCGGCAGCGGCGCGGGTGTTTCCACCGGGGTGGGGGCAGGTTCAGCGGCCACAGGGGCAGCGGCGGCCGGCTGCGCGTTGCCCTTGCCGGGTATGCGCAGCACCTGCTGCCTGCTGCCAGTGGGGCACGGCGTGCGCTGCAGGGTAGGGATGTCACTGCTGCTGGAGGTACAGCGGTAGATCACGCCCTCTTCGGCCAATGCGCTTCCAGGCAGCAGCACCAGGAGCAGCCAGATCACTCGGTTCATGCGTACAGCGTACAGGCCGCGGCGGCTTGCTGCGGTCAGCGTTCGCAATCGCGCGACAGGCGCGCATCGATGCCGCGCTGTTCGTTGCTGATGGCGGTGCGTTCACTCTGCAGCGCACTGTTGTACCGGCGATCCAGTTCCCAGCGGCGATCACGCAGTCGCGCACAGACTTCCTGCGGCGGCAACGCATGGCAGCTGTCGCGGACCAGCACGCTGCCGGCCGGAACCTGCACGCCCATGCCGATCGAGGGGGGACGATAACCCGCGCCTTCGCCGATCGGCGTGCCGGTGGCCGGGCGCGGTCCGGGGTAGGCCGGGCCGTGATGGGCGTGTGGCAGCCAGACACTGGTCCACAACGGCACCCAGCGCGGATTGCCTTCGTTGTTGTCGCTGGTATAGCGTCGGCCATCATCGCTCACGCATTCGTACATCGGCTGCGGCGGCTGGATGTAGACGTGGCGGACTTCGCGCTCGCGGATGACCGGGGTTTCGCCGGGCGGCGCAGGCGGGGCATCACTGCGCACCACCCGTGGAGCGGGATCGCGCGGGCGCTGCAGGTCGCGAACCTGCTGGCGGCCGCTGTTGCAGGGCGTGTCCTGCAGGGCCACGGCCCCGTTGCTGGAAACGCAGCGGTACACCCGCACGTCTTCGGCTGCGGACGCCGTCCACGGCAGCAGCAGGCACAGGCTGAAGGTGGCGCGCAGCAGGCTCATGGCGGCAGCGTGCGTGATTGTCCGCGGCAGTGCAATCGGTGGCTCAGGACCGCAGCACGTTGCCGCTGAGCGCGTCGCGTATGGGGGTGGGTTGGGCCAGGCCACCGGTCTGTCCGTCAAGGATGCCGTCGAGCAGGCGCAGCAGGCGCGGATCCAGCTCTTCGCGGCTGCGCGCCGGTGGTTCGCCGGCCAGATTGGCGCTGGTGGAGACCAGCGGGCCGCCCCAGGCGCGGCAGAGTTCGGCCACCAGCGGGTGCGCGCTGATGCGCACCGCAATGCCGCTGTGTTCGCCGGTGACCCAGGGCTGCGCGCGCGGGCCAGCGGGCAGGATCCAGGTGTTGGCGCCGGGCCAGCTGGCCAGTACCGCGCGCTGGCGGGCGTCGGGCAGCGCCTGCAGGCGCACCCAGCCTTCCAGCTGCGCCAGCTCGGCCGCGACCAGGATCATGCCTTTCTCGATCGGTCGCTGCTTCAGCCGCAGCACCATGTGCACTGCCGCTTCCTGCGAGGGATCACAGCCCAGGCCCCAGACCGCTTCGGTCGGGTAGGCGATCACGCCGCCGGCGCGGAGCGTGGCGACAGCAGAGTCCAGGGTGAGTTCTTTCATGGCGGCGACCGGCCCGGCGTGGGCCTCCATTATCCCCCTGCTGCGTGCAGAAGGGGTGGTCGGCGCGGACGGTAGGTGCGGACCGTTGGTCCGCACACCTTGCCCCTCATCCACGCATGGCGTGGATCTACTTCTTCGCAGCGGCCTTCTTGACGGCTTTCTTCGCCGGGGCCTTCTTTGCGGCGGCCTTCTTCACCGCCTTCTTTGCCGGCGCCTTCTTGGCAGCAGCCTTCTTCGGCGCCGCTTCCTTCTTCACTGCCGCCTTCTTGGCCGGTGCCTTTTTCGCTGCCGCCTTCTTGGCGCCGAAGCCCTTGCGCACCGGCTTGCCGGTTTCTTCCATCAGCTGCTGCACTTCGGCCAGGGTCAGCGATGCCGGCTCGCGGTCCTTGGGGATCTTGCCGTTCATCTTGCCGTCGCTGATATACGGGCCGAAGCGGCCGTTCAGCACCTGGATGTCGCTGCCCTCGAATTCCTTGATGATCCGGTTGCGCGCGATCTCTTCCTTCTCTTCGATCAGGAACACGGCACGGGCCAGGTCGATGGTGTACGGGTCGTCTTCCTTCTTCAGCGAGGCGTAGGTGCTGCCACGCTTGGCGAACGGCCCGAAGCGGCCAATCCCGACGCTGACCGGCTCGCCCTTGTCCTCACCCAGCGCGCGCGGCATCAGGAACAGCTCCAGCGCGTCTTCCAGGGAGATGGTGTGCATCGACTGGCCAGGGCGCAGCGAGGCGAACTTCGGCTTCTCCTCGGCGTCCTCGGCGGTGCTGCCGATGGCGGCATACGGCCCGAAGCGGCCCAGACGCACGCTGACCGGCTTGCCTGTCTTCGGATCGGTGCCAAGCTCGCGCGCGCCACTGGCCTCGGCGCGGTCGACCGATTCCTTCTTGTCTTCCACCAGTTCCTTGAACGGCTCCCAGAAGCGAGCCATCAGCGGAATCCACTCTTCTTCGCCACGCGAAACGGCATCAAGCTCGTCTTCGAGCTTGGCCGTGAAGTCGTAGTCCACGTACTGGGTGAAGTGGCTGGACAGGAACTTGGACACCGCGCGGCCGACGTCGGACGGGCGGAAGCTGCGGCCTTCCATTTCCACGTACTTGCGGAACAGCAGGGTCTGGATGATCGAGGCGTAGGTCGAGGGACGACCGATGCCGTACTCTTCCAGCGCCTTCACCAGCGCCGCTTCGGTGTAGCGCGGCGGCGGCTGGGTGAAATGCTGTTCGGCCTGGATGCGTTCCAGCGGCACGCGGTCGCCCGGCTTCATCGCCGGCAGCTTGCGGCCTTCGTCCTCGTCCTCGGCGCTCTTGCTGTCCTTGCCTTCCTCGTATACGGCCAGGAAGCCGGGCACCACCACCGTGGTGCCGCTGGCACGGAACACGTGCTCGCTGCCGGCCGACAGGTCGACGCTGACGGTATTGAGCGTGGCCGGGATCATCTGGCAGGCGACGGCGCGCTTCCAGATCAGTTCGTACAGGCGGCGCTCGTCGTCGGTGAGGAAGCGTGCGACCTGGGCCGGGGTGCGCAGGGCCGAGGTCGGGCGCACCGCTTCGTGCGCTTCCTGGGCGTTCTTCGACTTGGTCTGGTAGGTGTTGGGCTGGTCCGGCAGCGAGGCGATGCCGTAGTCGCGGGCGATCACGTCGCGGATTTCCGCCAGCGCGTCCTGCGACAGGTTCACCGAGTCGGTACGCATGTACGAAATCAGGCCGACGGTGCCTTCGTCGCCGATGGCCACGCCCTCATACAGCTTCTGCGCAACCTGCATGGTCTTGCGGGTGGTGAAGCCGAGCTTGCGCGAGGCTTCCTGCTGCAGGGTCGAGGTGGTGAACGGTGGCGCGGGACGGCGCTTGCGCTCCTTGCTGGCCACGTCGGTGACATGCAACGAGCCCTGCGCGGCCTGCTGGATACGCAGGCGGGCGGCTTCGGCGGTGTCACCGTCGGTGATGGTGAACTGCTCGAACTTCTGCCCGTCCAGCTTGACCAGCTTGGCGTTGAAGTGCTGCGACGGGTGCGCGCATTCGGCCGCGATCGACCAGTATTCGCGGGCGACGAAGGCTTCGATCTCTTCCTCGCGCTCGACGATCATGCGCAGCGCCGGGCTCTGCACGCGGCCTGCGGACAGGCCGCGCTGGACCTTGCGCCACAGCACCGGCGACAGGTTGAAGCCGACCAGGTAGTCCAGCGCGCGGCGCGCCTGCTGGGCATCGACCAGGTCGCTGGCGATCGCGCGCGGCTGGCTGATCGCTTCCTTGATGGCGCGCGGGGTGATCTCGGTGAACACCACGCGCTGCATCGGCTTGTCCTTGACCAGCCCGCGTTCCTTCAGGATCTCGGCGATGTGCCAGCTGATCGCTTCACCTTCGCGATCCGGGTCGGTTGCCAGCAGGATGTCGTCGGCACCCTTGGCGGCCTTGGCGATCGCATCGACATGCTTTTCGTTCTTGTCGATCACGTCGTAGTGCATGGCGAACCCGTTGTCCGGGTCGACCGCGCCTTCCTTCGGGATCAGGTCACGCACATGCCCATACGAGGCCAGGACGGTGTAGTCCTTGCCGAGGTATTTGTTGATCGTCTTGGCCTTGGCTGGCGATTCGACGATGAGCAGGTGCTTGGGCATGTCGGGAGAGGTCTGTGGGCGGACCGGGAGAAGGGGCCGCTAGGGTGGAGCAAACGGCCGCATTAGTGAAGCGGCCACGGGCAAATCCATAAACTGAACGCCCGGTAATGTGCCGGGCGTTCAGGTTTCACCTTATTAGAGGAATCACGCCCGGCCGGCCCGTGTCAAGCAGCCAGGCGTGAGGATGGCCGTTCACGAGGCCATCTTGGCGATGAAGCCTACCGCGAACACCAGCAGGGCCAGGCCGACCAGAGACAGCAGGCCGGTCAGCACGAGCACCAGTACGGTTACCGTGCCCAGCTCCCGGCGCTGCAGCTGCGGCTGGTCGGTGTAGGCCCAGCGGTCGACCACGAGGGTGTCGCAGACCATGTCGTGCAGGCCCTGCTTGCGTTCGGTGAAGGCGGCCATCAGGAAACCGATGCCGAGCGTGAAGCTGCTCAGCAGCATGGCCCAGTAGCGACCAAATGCGCGGGCCTTGGTCAGGCGTTCGCCGTTGCCGCGCACCACCTTGATACCGACTGCCATCTTGCCCAGCGTGGCGCCGCCCTGCGAGGCATGGAACCAGGTGTAGTAGGCCATGCCGATGCCGAGGTTGATCAGGGCGCTGGCCAGCTGGGCAACGATCTCGATGGCCGATTCGCCGCTGCCCACCGCGCCCATGCTGGCGCCGAGTATCGCACCAAGAATGGCACCGATGATGCTGCCGGGGACGACCAGCACGAAGTAATCGATCATGTAGGCCGCCACACGCTTCCAGAAGCCTGCGTAGACCACTTCACCGCCAACCACCGGCTGCGCGTGGCCACCGCTGCTGGTGGTCGCTGGAGCGCTGTAAGGCGAGCTGCTGAGCGCGCCGGTGCCGGGCAGCGGTGCGGTGCCGCTGTCGATGGCGGCGTAGTCGCTGCGCAGGTCGAACCCGCCGCTGCTGCTGGCAGTGCTGGCATCGGCCAGCGTCTGCAGGCCGAGCTCGTCGACCATCTGCCGCAGCGCAGCCCACTGGGCCATGCCCTCCCGCCAGACCAGGGTGTCCAGGTTGAGCTGGCCGCGCTGGAAGCGCTGGCGGATCTCCTGGACCGGCAGCGGGCCCTGGCGTTGCTGTCCTTCGGCGTAGTACCACTCAGTCATTGCATGTTCCCTGTTGAATCATCCTTGGAGGTGCTGGCGTGCGCGCGGTTCAGCCGCGGCACGACGGCGGCAGGTACTTGTCGTTGCTCTCGCCGCTGCATTCCCAGCGGCCGCTGTCGCGATCGTATTCCAGCCACAGCAGATCGCCATCGAGGCTCTTGCCGGGCAGCGCCAGGGTGGCTTCGATGCCGCAGTGGCCGTTGTTGAAGCGACCGATGTTCACCGCTGACAGCCCTGCATGGGCGAAATCACCCGGGGCCGGGAAGCCGGCGTCGTTGCCACCCGGGCAGCGGCCTTCGTCATCGGCGAAATGCTGCACCTGGTCCTTCAGCGGCTGCAGTGTGGTCACTGCGCCGGCGACCTTGGCGCGAAGGGTGTAGTCGTTGTAGGCGGGCAGCGCGATGGCGGCCAGGATGGCCACGATCGGTACCAGCACCAGCAGCAGGCCGCCGCCGATGATGGCGGTCAGGGCGCAGCCGGACAGCTTCTTCTTCGGCGTCGGCAGGGCGCTGGCCGCTGCGCTGGTGGCGTAGGGCGTGGACGGTGGCAGCACCGGTGGCTGCGGCGGAGGCGGTGCTGCCGGCTCCGGTTCGGGTTCCACGGGCGGTGCAGCGGCGTCCAGCGCCGGCACGATCAGGCCGAGCTCGTCGACCACGGTGCGCAACGGCTGCCATTGCGGCAGGCCGTCGCGCCAGACCAGGGTGTCCAGGGAGATCTGGTTGTTGCGGAACAACTCGACCAACTGTTCCGCCGGCAGCGGGCCTTGCTGCCGGTTGCCTTCTGCATGGAACCACTCGCTCACGGGGACGCTCCTGAATGCGCTATGCCCCCAAGTGTACGGTCAGTGCAGGGGTTCTGGCTCGTCCATGAACATCTGCGTCTCCATCCAGGCATACGCCGCCTCGGAGCCGGGCTGGTTGAACAGCACCATCAGCACGACCCACTTCAGGTCGTCCAGGTCCAGTTCGTCCTGGTCCAGGGCCATTGCCCGGTCCAGCACCAGCTCGCGCTGGTCGGCATCGAGGATGCCGTGCTGTTCCAGGTACAGCAGGAACCCGCGGCATTCCACGTCCAGCTTGTCAAGCTCGGGGCCGTGGTACACGCGCACGGGGCCATCGACCCGAGCCTGGGCCACGCTCGGCCGCTGCGCGGCCAGGGCATCGAGCCAGTCGAACGCCTTGTTGATCTCGGTTGGGCTGAAACCGGCCTGGATCAGGCCGTTCTGAAGCGAATCGCGGTCACGGATCAGGTCCGCATCTTCGCTGAAATAGTGTTCAAACAGGTACAGCAGTACATCCAGGATGCTCTCTTTCATTGCCCCTCGGCCTGCGTCGCGCGACGCTGTGGAGGTGAAGAAACTAGGGAGTTCGACAGTAGCGGCCGTGTACGCACACCACGATTCCCGCCAGTTCCATGGCCAGCAGCATGGAGGACACCTGGGGCGCCGTCAATCCACAGCGTGTGATCAGTGAATCCATACTGCTTGGGTTGTGCTCCAGCGCCCGCCACAAGCACTGGTAGTCAGGGTCGTCGGCCCAGTGCGCCGGCAGGCGTGCGGGCGATGCCTGTTCAGTGGGGGTGGCCAGCCGTGATTGCAAGCCCGGCAGCTGCTGGCGGAGGGCGGGGGCCAGCAGTTCGAGGACCTCCTCCGGGCGCTCGACCAGTGCGGCACCCTCGCGGATCAGCCTGTGGCAGCCCGCAGCGCGCGGATTGAGCACCGAGCCGGGCAGGGCGCAGACCTCGCGGCCGGCCTCGGCGGCCAGGCGTGCGGTGATCAGGGCACCCGAGCGTTGGGCGGCCTCGACCACCACCGTGGCCAGGGCCAGCCCGGCTACCAGCCGGTTGCGGGCAGGAAAGTGGCCGGGGCGTGCGGGCGTGCCGGGCAGGTACTCGCTGAGCACCACGCCTTCGGCGGCGATGCGCGCCTGCAGCCGGGCGTGGCTGTCCGGATAGGCGCGGTCCGGTCCGGTGCCGATCACCGCCACGGTGCAGCCCCCCGCGTCCAGCGTGGCCTGGTGGGCGGCGGCATCGATGCCCGCCGCCAGGCCGCTGGTCACCGCCAGCCCGGCGTCGACGAAGCAGCCGGCAAACCGGGCTGCCAGCGCGCGTCCGCCCGGCGTTGGCGAGCGGCTGCCGACCAGCGCAACCGATGGGCGCCAGGCCCGGCTGGGGTCGCCGGCGATGAACAGCGCAAGGGGGGGATTGGGGACATCCAGCAGGGGCGGGGGGAAGGCCGGATCGGTGAAGGCCAGCAGGTGCTGGTTGTCGTCTTCCAGCCAGCGCCGTGCCACGGCCAAGGCCCGGGCGTCGGGGCGGTCCAGTGCGGCGCACTGCTCTGGCGTGCAACCGTGCGCGCGCCAGTTCGCGGCACCCTGCGCGATCGCGGTTTCCGCCCTGCCTGCGGCCTGCAGCAGGGCCCGCCGTGGTGCCAGCGCGCCGCCTGCCATCAACAGGCGCAGCAGCGCCTCGTCAGCTTGGTTGGTCATCCCCCCACTATCGAGCGCATGCAACAAAGGCGCCCTAGGGCGCCTTCGCATGTGGCTGTCAGACTTTGCCGGAGACCGCCCCTGTAGAGTCGACTGTCAGTCGACTACCGCGCGCAGCGCGGGCGCTTTCGGGGGGCGGTGAAGAGCAGTCGACTAACAGTCGACTCTACCGCGCATCCGGGTGCAGTGCGTTGTATCCCACGCGCACCGGCTTCACGCCCTGCATCACCAGTGCGTAGCTGACGTTGTCGAAGGTACGGAACACCATGGCGTGTGCGGCGTATTCGTCCGGCAGCGAGACGCGGCCGGCGCCGGTGCTGAGCGAATCATCCATGCGCGAGGAGTTCGGGTACTTCATGCGGTGCGCCACGTGGCGGCCCGGGCGCCACAGCGAGAACACGGTGCCGTTGTCCACGCCCTGCGCGCGGCCTGCGGAGATCGCGATCACGTCGCGCGGCCCACCAGCGGTGAACATGTCGGCAACGGCCAGCACGCGCACGTCGACGCCCTCGACACCGGCGGCCGGGACATGGGGGATGAACTGCAGGTCGTAGGGCCTGGCCTCGACCGGGACCAGGCGGTCGCCCGCACGTACCTCGCGGCCGCCCTCGTTCTTGTCCAGCACCAGGGTGGACACCTCGACCTTGCCGCCGGCGACGTGGGTGATGGTACCGGTGGCGACCTGGGCCAGCTCATAGCCAAGCACGCCGCGGCGGTGGTTGGGGGCGTTGTAGGCCCGCCACAGGTTGCCGCTGCCCGGGGTGACGTCGCCGTTGGCGGTCAGGTCCTCGGTCGGCTTGGGCTGGGCGTAGCGCACGGTCGGGCGGACCACGGCCCAGCGCTGGCCCAGCTGGGCGTCGGCCAGGCGCACGTACACCGCGCTGCCGCTGGTGACGCGCAGGCGCTCTTCTTCCAGGCCGGCCACGTAGGGCAGCTGGTCGATGCTGTCGACCACGCTCAGCTGCTTCAGGAACGGCTCGACCTGGGCCAGCGGAATGGCATCGATCGGGGCTTCCTGGCGCGGGCCGGGCTTGGCAGCGACGGTCACCCGGTCCAGGTAGGCCAGGCTGAGCACGTCACCGGGATAGATCAGGTGCGGATTGGCGATCTGTGGATTGGCCTGCCAGATCTCCGGCCACAGCCAGGGCTTCTGCAGGAAACGTGCGGCGATATCCCACAACGTATCCCCTTTTCGGACCACATAGGTGTCCGGGTGCCCGCCATTCACTTCCACGGCGGTAGCATAGGCAGCCACGGTCAGCATCGCCGCGGCGACGACCGTACGAAAACGAAGCAACATAGGTGTGAAGCCCTGATTCCCCAACAGGTCCGCGCACTATAGTCCAGAAACCGGGGCGCAAGGCAAGCGTTGGAGCTAGAATCTGCGACGTATGCCGGCGTGCCGGCCCATTACCCGGAAACAGCCATGGCCCTTCTCCCCATTCTCGAGTTCCCCGATCCGCGCCTGCGTACCAAGGCCGCGTTGATCGACGCCGCTGAAGTCACCACGCCGGCCTTCCAGGAACTGATCGACAACATGTTCCAGACCATGTACGACGCGCCGGGCATCGGCCTGGCTGCCACCCAGGTGGACGTGCACAAGCGCTTCATGGTCATCGATGTCAGCGAAGAAAAGAATGAACCGCAGGTGTTCATCAACCCGGAAATCGTCGCCAGGGAAGGGGGGCGGGTGTACCAGGAAGGTTGCCTGTCGGTTCCGGGCATCTTCGCCGACGTGACCCGTGCCGATACGATCACCGTGAAATACCTGGACCGCAACGGCAAGGAACAGCAGCTGGAGGCTGGCGAAGTGCTGGCCACCTGCATCCAGCACGAGATGGACCACCTGGACGGCAAGCTGTTCATCGATTATCTGTCGCCGCTCAAGCGCGAGATGGTGCGCAAGAAGCTGGCCAAGCAGCGCAAGCACGTGGCGTGATCGCCAATCCGGGCCACCCTTCGGGTGGCCCGTGCCTGCGCGACGCGCGCGGGCTGTACGGCGCCGGCCGACGGCGCCGTTTTCTTTCCTGCACGAATCCATCCTGCAAGTGGGGTAGCCATGAGGATTGTCTTTGCCGGTACGCCGGAATTCGCGGTGTCGTCGCTGCGCGCTGCGGCGCGCCACCACGAGGTCGTGGCCGTCTATACCCAGCCTGACCGCCCGGCCGGCCGTGGCCGTGGCCTGGCGCCGTCGCCGGTCAAGCTCGAAGCCGTGGCCCGTGGCATTCCGGTCTACCAGCCCGAATCGCTGAAGGATGAAGCTGCCCAGCGGCAGCTGCGCGACCTGCAGCCGGACCTGATGGTGGTGGTCGCCTACGGCCTGATCCTGCCCAAGGCGGTGCTGGCCATTCCGACCCATGGCTGCTGGAACGTGCATGCCTCGCTGCTGCCGCGCTGGCGCGGTGCCGCGCCGATCCAGCGTGCGATCCAGGCCGGCGATGCGAAGACCGGCGTCTGCCTCATGCAGATGGAGGCCGGCCTGGATACCGGCCCGGTGCTGCTGCACCAGGAGCTGCCGATCGCGGCCACCGATACCGGCGGCCAGCTGCATGACAAGCTGGCCGAGCTTGGTGCCCAGGTGTTGTCCGATGGCCTGGGCCTGCTGCGCGCGGGCATCAAGCCGATCGCGCGGCCGCAGCCGGAACAGGGCGTGACGTATGCGCACAAGCTGGACAAGGCCGAAGCCAGGCTGGACTGGGCGCAGGACGCCGGCGCGCTGGCGCGTACCGTGCGCGCGTTCAATCCGTGGCCGATCGCCGAGGCAACGCTGGCCGGCGAACGCGTGCGCATCCATGGCGCGGTGGCACTGGAGGCAGACCACGGCCAGGCGCCGGGCACGGTGCTGGCCGCCGGCCGTGATGGCATCGACATCGCCTGTGGCCAGGGCGCACTGCGCCTGCGTGTACTGCAGCGGGAAGGTGGCAAGGCGATTACTGCGGCCGACTACCTCAACGCCCGCCGCGATCTGCGCGTGGGAGCATAAGCGGTGTCGAAGCAGAACGATTTCTCCGTCGCCAAGGCGGCGCCGGGAGCGGCCACGCGCATGCTGGCCGCACGCGTGCTGGCACAGGTGTTCACCCGTGGCCGGTCGCTGAAGGCCGAACTGGCCTGGGCGCTGCCGAAGCTGGCCGACAGCCGCGACCGCGCGCTGCTGGAAGCGCTGTGCTTCGCCGTCCTGCGCCGCCGCAGTACCTATGACGCGGCGCTGCAGTCGTGGATGCAGAAGCCGCTGTCGGCGCGTGATGCCGACCTGCGCACGCTGCTGATGGTCGGGTTCGCCCAACTGGACGTGCTGGCGTTGCCGGCGCACGCGGCGTTGTCGGCCACGGTCGATGCCGCGCGTGCCCTGGGTCGTGAGCGCCAGGCGGGCCTGGTCAATGCGATCCTGCGCCGCGCGCAGCGCGAAGGTTTCCCGGAACAGCCTGCGCGCGATGCCTTCCCGGCGTGGCTGGCCGATGCCGTCGAGCGCGACTGGCCGGCCCAGGCCGAGGCGATCTTTGCCGCCAGCCTGCAGCCGGCGCCGTTGTGGTTGCGCGCCAACCGCCAGCAGGGCGGCCGCGACAAGGCACTGGCGACGCTGGCCGAAGCTGGCATTACCGCGCAAGCCAGTCCGCTCAGCGCCGACGCGTTGCGCCTGGCCTCGCCGGTTGCCGTGAATCAGCTGCCCGGCTTCGCCGAAGGCGCCATCTCGGTGCAGGACCTGTCGGCGCAGTGTGCGGCCGACGCGCTGGCCCCGGCGGCCGGTGCCCGCGTTCTGGACGCCTGTGCGGCCCCCGGTGGCAAGTCGGCGCACCTGCTGGAGCGCGACCCCGGCCTGCGCCTGCTGGCGCTGGATATCGACGCGCGCCGCCTGGCCCGTGCACGTGACACCTACGTTCGCACTGGCGTGGGCGAGCATGCGCAGACCCTGGCTGCCGATGCCAGTGATCCGGGTGCCTGGTGGGATGGCGTGCCGTTCGACGCGATCCTGCTCGATGCCCCGTGCTCGGCCACCGGCGTGATCCGGCGGCAGCCGGATGTGATGTTCCACCGACGTGCCGAGGATATCGATGCGCTGGTCGGTGTGCAGGCCCGCCTGCTGGAGGCCTGCTGGTCGATGCTGCGTCCGGGCGGCGTGCTGCTGTATGCCACCTGCTCGATCCTGCGTGCGGAGAACATCGACCAGGTGCGGGCGTTCCTGAAATGGCACCCGGACGCGGTGGCAGAGCCGCTGGATGACCGATTCGGCCTGGACTGCGAGGGAATCGCGCGCCAGCGACTGCCGGGTGACAGCGATGCTGACGGATTCTTTTACGCGCGTCTGCTAAAAACAGCCTGACCCCCGCTGACGTTCCGAGTCCCATGCTGAATTCCCGCGCGTCGCGCGAGACGTGGTTGTTCGTGGCGATGGCCCTGCTGCTGCTGGGGGCCGGGCTAAGCCTTCGTGATCCGTGGCCATCGGACGAGCCGCGCTTTGCGCTGGTGGCCAAGCAGATGGTCGACAGCGGCCACTGGCTGTTCCCGCACCGCGGTACCGAGTTGTATTCGGACAAGCCGCCGATGCTGATGTGGTGGCAGGCTACGCTGTACGGCCTGGTCGGGCAGTGGCGCGTGGCCTTCCTGCTGCCGTCGCTGCTGGCGGCACTGGGTACGCTGTGGTGCGTGGTCGACCTCGGGCGGCGGCTGTGGACACGGCGGGTGGGGCTTTACGCCGGCTGGGCGCTGCTGTTCGCGCTGCAGTTCACCTTCCAGGCGAAGAAGGCGCAGATCGATCCACTGCTGCTGCTGTTCATCACCCTGGCCAACTACGGCCTGCTGCGCCACCTGTTGCTGGGACCAGGCTGGCGCTGGTGGTGGCTGGGCTGGTTCTTCGCTGGCATCGGCGTGATCACCAAGGGCGTGGGCATGCTGGCGCTGCTGATGATCGTGCCGGCGGTGACCGCTGCGGTACTGCAATGGCCACGGGTGGCACTGCACGCGCGCGATGCCCGCTTCTGGCTGGCGCCGCTGGCCTTCCTGCTGGCGGTGTCGTTGTGGCTGGCGCCGATGCTGCTGGCCGGTTTTGCCACCGGTTCGGACGAATACCGCGCGTACATGGACGACATCCTGTTCCAGCAGACGGCGCGTCGCTATACGCACTCGTGGGACCACCACCAGCCCTGGTGGTACTTCCTGGCGATCATGCCGTCGATGTGGATCCCCGCGTTCCTGCTGCTGCCGTGGGCGCTTCCGGCTTGGTTGCGGCGGCTGCGCCGGCGCGATCCGCGCTATCTGCTGCCGCTGTCCTGGTGGTTGATGGTGGTGCTGTTCTTCTCGATCCCCGACGGCAAGCGCGATGTCTACATCCTGCCGGCGCTGCCGATGTTCTGCCTGGCGCTGGCGCCGTTGCTGCCGGGGCTGCTGAAGCGGCGCGATGTGCAGGCCGTGGTGGGAGTGTTCACCGGCCTGCTGTCACTGGGCCTGGTCCTGGCTGGCGCGATGGCGGTGCTGGGCGACCCGGCCTTCGAGCTGCGCCTGACCCACAGCCGCGGACTGGCGCCCGGCGCCGTCGACGCGCTGGCCTGGACGATCCTGGCGATGGGCGTGTGGGGCGCATTGAGCCTGCTGGCCTGCGGTCGTCGCCGGCATCTGGCGCTGGTGTCGACCCTGGCGATGGTCTGGGTGCTGTACAGCCTGGTCGGCTACCCGCTGCTGAACGATTCCAGTTCCGCCCGCGGCCTGATGCGCACGGTTGGTACACGGCTGGGCCCGGATGCCGAGCTTGGGCTGGTGGCCTGGAAGGAGCAGCATCTGCTGCTGGCCGACCGCCCCGCAGCGACCTTCGGTTTCGAGTCGGACTGGGACGAGCAGCTGATTGCGGCCACGCGCTGGCAGCGGCTTGCGCCCGAACGCCGTTGGTTGCTGGTCCACGAGTACGCAATGCTGTCGTGCGTCGAACGCAGCCGCTCTGAACTGGCCGGCGTAGCCAACCGGCGGCGCTGGTGGCTGGTGCCGGCGACGGCGGTGAAGGTGCCCTGCGTGGTCACCGCAGAGGAGCGGGAACGTGAACGGCGTCTGCAGGAACATGACTAGTCCCCCCCTTCCTGCTTGTCCAGTCTGCCCAAGCGGGGTCAAAGGCAGTAAAACAGCAGGCCGGGATGGCCTGCACCGCCCCTTCCCGTTCTTTCCAGCCGATTGCAGCGATACTTCCCGACGTGCCAGCTTCACCGGACAACCTGAACCTCATGGCCGGCGATCCGCTGGGCGTTCCCGCCGGCGGACGTCAGCGGGTGGCGCATGGGCTGGCCCAACTGGGCCTGTTCTGCCTGCCGGCACTGGTGCTGACCGTGCCCATCAACCTGTTGCCGTATGGCCTGCTGCTGCTGCTGAGCACGCTGCTGGCGCCGGAGCTGCTGTGGCGCGCGCGCGGGATGGCCGGCCAGCCGGTGAAAGTGCTGGCCTGGCTGATGCTGGCGGTGCTGGCGCTCGGCCTAATGTCGGTAGTGTTGTTCGAGCAGGGCCTGCGTGACGTCGACAACCGGTCGCGGTTCGTGGTGATCCCGTGGATCGCGCTGTGGGTCTGCGCGCTGCGTCCCGACGTGCGGTGGCTCTGGTACGGATCATTGACCGGCCTGCTCGCCGCCTTCGCGATGTCACTGTGGCAGGTGCTGGGTGGCGCCCCGCGCGCAGAGTTGTTCACCAACGCCATCGTGCTGGCCGACATCGTGATGGTTTTGATGGTGCTGCTGGTGTTCTGTCGCCCGTCGCGGCGCTGGTCGCTGGTGATCCTCGGCATGGCGGCCGGCTGCGGCACCATCGTGCTGACCGGCAGCCGCGGTGTGTTCGCCGCCTTGCTGGCGCTGCTGGTGGTGCTGACGTTGAGCCTGCGCTGGCGCACCGGCGCGGCGCGCCTGTCGGTGCTGGCAGGCATGCTGGCGATCGGTGCGACCCTGCTGCTGTCGGTACCGGAACTGCGCCACCAGGTCCGCCTGAGCGAGCTGCACAGTGACGTGCAGCGGATGGAGTTGGGCGACAGTGATTCTTCCGCCGGTGCCCGCGTGGAACGCCTGCAGGTGGCCTGGGAGACCTTCCTCGACCACCCGCTGGTGGGTGTTGGCATCGGTCATTTCGACAGCGCGATGCTGCGCGTGCCGGTCTGCCGTGAGAACCCGGAAGAGTTGCGTTGCCACCTGGGGCATGCGCACAACGATGTTGCCGAATGGGCAGCGACCCAGGGCGTACCGGGCCTGCTGCTGTTGCTGGCGGTGTATGGCATCCCGCTCTGGTTGTTCGTGCGCCTGCATCGCCGCAGCGGACGGTCGACCTTCCGGGGGCCGGCCGCAGCCGGCATCATGCTGGTGATCACCTACGCACTGTGCGGCCTGACCCAGTCGATGTTCGCGCACCAGATGACAGCCAGTTTCTACGTGACCCTGGTCGGCCTGCTGACCGGCCTGTCGATCGTCGAGGGCGCGCGCCACCGGGCAATCACCGGGGCGTGATCCAGCGGCGCCCCGGACAGGGCCGGGCGATCAGGGGTTCGGCGGGTCAGCCACGGCCTGGCCGTTGCCCAGCATCCACAGCATGATGGTTTTCTGCCGCACGTAGTTGGCGCGTACGTAGGCATAGACCAGTCCATGCCAGCCGTCGCGGAAGCCGCCACGGAACAGGAAGCCGCGCCAGAACCGCCAGGCCGGCGCCAGCACCAGCTTGCCCAGCGTGGCCCGCTTGCCGCGTGCGAACTCGTGCTCGGCCATCATCCGCGCGTATTTCTCGGTCTTGGCCAGCTGCTGCTGCAATGAGCGGTACGGATAGTGGACCAGGTCGCCACGCAGGGTACCGACGCTGCCGTCGACGCTGGCAGCCTCGTGGATCTCGCGCTTGCCGCGCCAGCCGCCCTGGCGGCGGTCGAACAGGCGCAACACTCGGTCCGGGTAGGCGTTGCCATGGCGCAGGAACCTGCCGAAATACTCCGACAGGCGGGCGAAACGGTAGCCGGCATGGCCGCTGAAGCCACTGTCGCGGGCCTGTTCGATGGCCGCGCGCAGTTCCGGACTGATCCGTTCGTCGGCATCCAGGCACAGTACCCAGTCGTGGCGGGCCTGCTCGACGCAGAATGCCTTCTGGCTGCGGAAACCGTCGAACCGGCGCTGCAGAACACGGGCGCCGGCAGCTTCGGCGATGGCGACGGTGGCATCGGTGGAGTACGAGTCCACCACCACGATCTCATCGCAGAACGCCAGCGAGGCCAGGCAGTCGCCGATGCGCCCGGCCTCGTTGAACGCGATAATGCACGCCGAGATGCGAGGCCGTTCGATGGGAGCGGTCGTGGAGGACATGATGGCCGGGTACCTGTTGTTTGCGACGGAGCGCTATGCGCTGCCTATTCTCGCCCCGTTGGCGCAGGCCTTGCACGCATCCGGGCAGGAGGTAGCGGCCTGGTTCGAGGACGGCGCGGCCGGCAGCAGCCTGCCGGGGGTGCCCAACGTGGGCCTGAAGCAGGCCCTGGCCCTGCGTCCGCGGGCGGTGTTCAGCGCGGCCAACTGGGTGCCGACGTTCCTTTCGGGCGCCAAGGTGCAGCTGTTCCATGGCTTCAACGTGGAGAAGCGGGACAGCGCGCGCGGCCACTTCCGGGTGCGCGGCATGTTCGACCTGTACTGCACGCAGGGGCCGGCCACCACCGCGCCGTTTCGTGAGATCGCGGCCCTGCAGGGCCACTTCGCGGTGGCCGAGACGGGCTGGCCGAAGCTGGATCCGCTGTTCCGCGACGATGGTGGCGAGAGCGCCGCGCTGCGCGCCGCCGCTGGAGGACGCCCGGTGATCCTGTTCGGTTCGACCTTCACCGAGCGCCTGAGCGCAGCGCCGCACCTGCACCCGCAGATCGCCGCCGATATCGCCGCCGGTGACCATTACTGGCTTCTCACCCTGCACCCGAAGTGCCCGCAGGACCTGTTCGAACGCTACCGCGCGCTGGCCGGTGCCAATGCCCGCTTCATCGAGCCGGAGCAGGTGATGGCCGCGCAGCGCGCCGCCGACGTGCTGGTGTCGGATACCTCGTCGATCGTTTCGGAGTTCATCGTGCAGCACAAGCCGGTGGTGACCTTCCGCAACCGCGTGCCCAAGCCACACATGATCGACTTCAATGATCCTGCGCAGCTGGAGGCGATGCTGACGCGTGCGCTGCACCCGGACGCGGCGCTGCAGGCGGAGATCGTGCGCTATGCCGATGCCATCCATCCGTACCGCGACGGCCTGTCCAGCGAGCGGGTAATCGCGGCCACCGAGGATTTCCTGTCCGGTGAAATGGGCGCGCTGCGGCGCAAGCCGTTCGGCAGCTGGATGCGTGATCTGCAGATCCGCAGGGACCTGGGCTATTGGGGCCCGTCGCAGCGGTAAGCCGAGCATTGGCTCGGCTCTAGAGTAGATCCATGCCGTGCGTGGATGCGCGCCCCCGCTCGCGGTAATGCCGGCCGCTGGCCGGCAAGCTCGGGGATGTCTGCGGTTGCCGGCCAGCGGCCGGCACTACCTACCAGCGCAGCTTGCGCCGCGCCAGCGCCGCAGCCAGCTGATCCATCACCTGCTGCGCCTGTCCCTGCGGCAGATGGTGCAGGGTCAATGCCACATCGCCATGCGCGCCGGCAGTATCCAGCTGCAGGCTGCTGGTGCCCAACAGCTTGTCCAGCGGCGAGCGCAGCAAGCGCAGGCCCTGCACCTTGTCCAGTTCGGCCCAGCGCCACCAGCGCTTCCACCAACCGCCACGCACCGCCACGTAGTGCTCGTCCAGGTGCCAGGCCATGCGTGCCATCTGCCGATGAGCGACCAGCAGCGCCACCGGCAGCCACGCCAGCACCAGCAGGCCCCATGGCCCCCAGCGCCAGTACGCGGCTGCGGCCAGCAGGGGTACCAGCAGCAGCGTTCCCAGGCACAGCCGCCACCAGCCACGCTGCGGAATGGAGTGCCATTGCGTCGGCGGCCACTGCAGCTGAGGCAACAGGTGCTGCACCAGCTGCTCGCAGCGCGTCGCCTGGGCCAGTGGTGCCAGCTCGCGCAGGGCGCGGTCCTCATCGCGCGCAGGGCCACCGGCAGCGCTGTCGATGCGCAGCTGGCGCAGGCCGAACCAGCGATGCAGGGTGGTTTCGCGCAGCGTCCAGGCCTGGATGCGGCGACGCGCGACACTGCTGCGGGTGCGGCTGAGCAGACCGGCGGAGACGGTCAGGCGGCGATCCTGCTCGCTGAGGGTAAAGCCGTGATAGCGCAGCAGGGTCAGTACCACCGACAGCACGCGCAGCGCCAGCCAGCCCAGCAGCAGTGCGGCGGCCAGCAGCAGGAAAGCGCCTGCTACGCCGGGGTGCAGGTGGCTGGCGTAACCGAAAGCCTCGCGGCCACCACGTTGGATGGCTTCGTCCATCACCGGCCGCGGCACGGTCTGGAACAGCACGCCGAAGGCGGCAACCGCCAGTGCCCAGCCCCGATTGGAGAGCAGGCCCATGCGCATCACGTCCCAGCTGGACAGGCGCAGCAGGACGTGTTCGGTGTCGGCCACGGTGACCGCAGGCGCGGGGACAGCGTCGGCGGCCTGTGGTGCCTGCCCGCGCTGGCGCACGAGACGTTCCAGCGCCAGCGCCTGGTCCAGCTTCAGCACTCGCATTTCCGCTTCGGGGCGCACGCCGCCGGCCGACTCCAGGCGCAGCTCGGCCACGCCGAACAGCCGGTGCAGCGGATTCTGCCGCACTTCCACGTTGTGGATGCGGGCGAACGGAATCTCGCGCCGGTTGCGCGCAAGCAGACCGCTGCGCACGGTGATCGCATCGCTGCCGATGCGGTAACGGTAGCTGAGGTACTGCAGGACCGAGACCAGGACCAGCGCGGCGATCGCCGACAGTGGGATCAACTGCGCCCACATCGGATCGTGGGCGCCGCGCTGACCGAATACCAGCAGTGCGACCAGCGGCAGGAAGTAGTGGCGCAGCTGCATCAGCAGCACGAACAGCCATGACCACGGGTGCAGGCGGTGGTCCTCGCCACCGGCGCGCAGTGCTGCAGGCAGAGGCGGTGGCAGGCTCACAGGGCGTCAGCGTCCTGGTCGAGCTGGTGCGAAAGGGTGTCGCGCAGACGCTCGGCGTCGGTTTCATCCAGGCCGCTCACGGTTACCGCGCTCATGCGGGTGCCGGCGGTATGCACGATCAGCGTGGCAAGTCCTGCACGGCGTTCCAGCGGGCCCCTGCGCAGGTCCAGGTGTTGTACGCGCGAAATGGGAATACGGGTTTCCAGCTGCCACATCAGGTCTCGCCGCAGGCCCAGGCCCTGTGCGTCCAGCCGCCAACGGGTGCGGACCAGGCGGCGGTGGCTGAGCCATGCGCCACATGCAGCCCCTGCCAGCAGCCCGAGGGCGGCGACCCACGCGCCGCCGGGTAGATCGAAGAACCACCATGCAGCCGCCAGCGGCAGGCCTGGCACAAACAGGCCGCCGAAAGCGCCTTCCAATGCCGCCAGCCGCGCGGCGCGGCGCGGCAGCGACTGCCACGCGTCGGCGGGCGGAGCGGTCAGGGAGATGTCGGTCACGCGGGCTCCGTCAGGTGGCAGGGCGAGCGGTGGCGGCGGTAGCCGCACCGCGCAGACGGTAGCAGGTCGGCTGCGTTACTGGGCAGCCTGGATCAGCGCATCCACGTCCAGCAGATGTCCTGCGCGATCGGCCTTGGTGCGCAGGTAGTGCTCGTTCTCGGCGGTGATCTCGCCGGTGACCGGAATGCAGTCCAGTACCTCGATGCCGGCATTGCGCAGGCGCTGTGCCTTGGTCGGGTTGTTGCTGAGCAGCGCCACGCGCGAAATGCCAAGGCCGTGCAGCATGGCCACCGCACTGCCGTAGCGGCGCTCGTCGGCGCCGAAGCCGAGCTGCGCATCGGCGTCGATGGTGTCCAGGCCGTCGTGCTGGTAGCCGTAGGCACGCATCTTGGCTGCGATGCCGGTGCCACGGCCTTCCTGGTCCAGGTACAGCAACACGCCGCCGCCCAGCTCCTTCAGCTTGCGCAGGCCGCGCCGCAGCTGGTCACCACAGTCGCACTTGAGCGAACCGAACAGGTCGCCGGTCAGGCATGAGGAGTGCACGCGCACCGGCACCACCGCCGACAGGTCCGGTTCGCCGACGATGATCGCGACCTGGTCGCGCTGGGCCACGCCGCCGCGGAACACCGCGAAGGTGGTCATGCCGACGTCGCGCAGCGGCACCGGCGAACGCGCCACCAGTTCGTAGTCGTGGGCTGCATGTGCTGCGCCTTCGGCCAGGTCGCACAGGGCCACCTCGGCGGCACCCTCGAAGGTGCGGTCATCAACGTCCAGGCGTACCGCCACCATCGCCGGCAGCAACAGGCCCAGGCGGGCCAGTTCCACCGCGCCGGCATCGAAGGCATCGCCCGCCGTCCAGCCGTCGGGCATCGGGCCCGGCTCGCGCAGGTAGCCCAGCGAGGGGAGGGCATCGAAGGCAACGCCGGCCAGCGGCAGGCGTGCGCCTTGCGGGGCCTCCACGCCGAGCACGCGGGCGCGGGTGGCGGTCAGGAACAGGTAATGCCGCTCGCGGGCGGCATTGGCGAAGGCAGCGAAGCTGCTGGCCGTGGCGCTGTCCAGCGCGATCACCGCCAGGCGCTGGCCGTGGCCATCGTGGAGCAGCACCGGGCGACCGGCGCGCAGTTCGGCCACCGCGCGCTCACAGCGGATCGCGGCCGGATCGCCGAACAGGGAAGAAGCAGCAGGCATGGCAGGACCGGGGGAGGCGGACATCGCAGTCTCTATGGGGGCGACGGCGTCGTATTCAACGTGGTGCGGCCAGTGGTCGCAGGCGGCCGTCAGTGGGGGTGTTCCTCAGTTGCGTACGGGTCTTCCTCGCCGCTGCCCGGCGGCCGCAACGTATAGCGCTTGTAGGTCCACTGGTACTGCGCCGGGTCGCGGCGGGCGATGCGCTCGATGCCGGCGTTGAGTGCGGTGGCGGCCACCTGCGGGTCCGGGTCGGCCACGGCCGGGTCGGTCGGTTCGATGTGCAGGGCGAATTGCATGTCCGGCCCGATGCGCTCGCACCAGCCGTACAGCACGGTGGCGCCGGTGCGCTCGGCCAGTCGGTTGACCAGGGTCATGGTCAGCGCCTGCACGCCGAAGAACGGCACGAACACGCCGTCGCCGGCCTTGGGCTGCTGGTCGGGCAGGATGCCGGTGGCACCGCCGTCCTTGAGCACCTTGAACAGCTGGCGCACGGCCGGACCCTCGGCGCGCACCTGCTGCACGTTCTGGCCGCCGCGCACCAGCTGCAGGAAGGCATCGCTGGCCTCGTCCTCCGGCGGCTTGTAGACGATGGCGATCTGCCCGCGCGAGGCCAGCCACTGGTTCAGCAGCTCCCAGTTGCCGAAGTGCGGCGCGGCCACGATCACGCCCTTGCCGCTGGCCAGGGCCGCGTCGTACAGGGCCGCGCCGTGCTGTTCCTTCAGGTGCAGGCGCAGATTGTCGGCCGGCGGCCGGCTCCACAGGCGCAGGGTTTCGATGGCCTGCAGGGCGGTCGAGCGCAGCAGATCGCGGTGCAGGCGGTCCCGCGCGGCACTGTCCAGGTCGGGGTAGGCCAGTTCGAGGTTGCGCCGGGTGACACGGCTCTCACGGGCATTGAGACGGATCCAGGCCCACGCCAGGGTGCGCGCGAACGCCCGCAGCAGCGGCCAGGGCAGGCGGGCGAACAGGGTGGTGGCGCGGTGGACCAGCCGGGCTTTGCGTTGCGGATTCATTGGCGCCAGTTTAGCCAAGGGCGCTGCTATCGTGGCCGGCCCTGTTCATTGGAAGCCCAGATGCTCGTCCTGATCCAGCGTGTCAGCCAGGCTGCTGTCCATGTAGATGATGAAACCGTGGGCCAGATCGGACCAGGCCTGCTGGCGCTGGTGGGCATGGAGCCGGGCGATACCGAGGCCCAGCTGCGACGGATGGCCGAGCGCCTGCTGGGCTACCGGGTGTTCGCCGACGAGGCCGGGAAAATGAACCGGTCGCTGCGTGACACCGGCGGCGGCCTGTTGCTGGTCAGCCAGTTCACCCTGGCCGCTGACACCCGTTCGGGCATGCGGCCGAGCTTCACCAGCGCCGCAGCGCCGGAGGAGGCTGAACGCGGGTTCAATCAATTTGTCGAGATCTGCCGTGAAAATCACGCGCCAGGGGTGGAAACAGGCCGGTTTGGTGCCCATATGGTCGTCAGCCTGGTCAATGACGGTCCTGTGACCTTCCTTCTCCGGCCCTGAGCCTGCGGGACCACCGCCCGGCAGGCGGGGCCCCGGGCTGGTATAATGCTACGTTCCCTATTTCCTACCCAGCCGGTGGCGCGAGCACTACATGGCCAACGAACGTCCTGCCCAATCCGAAATCAAGCAACTGATCAGCAAGGGCCTGGAACAGGGCTACCTGACCTACGCCGAAGTCAATGACCATCTGCCGGACGACATGGTCGACCCGGAACAGATCGAAGACATCATCGGCATGATCAACGGCATGGGCATCGATGTCCATGAAGTTGCGCCGGATGTGGAAACCCTGCTTCTCAACGACGGCAACACCGGCAACCGCGAAGTCGATGACACCGCGGCCGAAGAAGCTGCCGCCGCGCTGAGCGCGCTCGACACCGAAGGTGGCCGTACCACCGACCCGGTGCGCATGTACATGCGCGAAATGGGCACCGTCGAGCTGCTGACCCGCGAAGGCGAAATCGCCATTGCCAAGCGCATCGAGGAAGGCCTCTCCCAGGTCCAGGCCGCGCTCGGCCAGTTCCCGGTGTCGGTCGAGTCGCTGCTGAACGACTACGAAGCCCACAAGGAAGGCAAGAAGCGCCTGGCCGAAGTGATCGTCGGGTTCAATGATCTGGTCGACGAAGAGCCGGCGCCGCCGGCGGTCGCTGCCGATGACAGCAGCGATGCCGACGCCGAAGGTGACGAGGACGAGGACGATGATGTCGAGGGTGGCGAGGAAGAAGCCGCACCGACCGGTCCGGACCCGGAGGAAGTCGCCGCGCGCATGCAGGCGCTGAGCGATGCCTTCAATGCGTTCAAGAAGGCCGCGACCAAGGGCGACAAGAAGAACCTGCCGCGCCTGCGCGAAGAGATGTCGGCGGTGTTCGTCACCCTGAAGCTGCCGCTGCCGCTGACCGACGTGCTGACCAAGCAGCTGCGCGACACCATGGCCGACATCAAGTCGCATGAGCGCCGTGTGCTGAACCTGGCCACCGTCACCGCGCGCATGCCGCGCAAGGACTTCATCCGTTCCTGGGAAGGCAACCAGACCAACCTGGAATGGGTGGAAGACGCACTGAAGCGCAAGCAGAAGTGGTCGTCGGCCCTGCGCGAAGTGAAGGACCAGATCATTGCCGAACAGCAGGCGACGATCGACATCGAGAAGCTGACCCAGCTGGACCTGGAAGAGCTGAAGGAAATCAGCCGTGCCATGGCCTACGGTGAAGCCAAGGCGCGCAAGGCCAAGAAGGAAATGGTCGAGGCCAACCTGCGCCTGGTGATCTCGATTGCCAAGAAGTACACCAACCGCGGCCTGCAGTTCCTGGACCTGATCCAGGAAGGCAACATCGGCCTGATGAAGGCGGTGGACAAGTTCGAATACCGCCGCGGCTACAAGTTCTCGACCTACGCCACCTGGTGGATCCGCCAGGCGATCACCCGCTCGATCGCCGACCAGGCGCGCACCATCCGTATCCCGGTGCACATGATCGAGACGATCAACAAGTTGAACCGCATTTCCCGCCAGATGCTCCAGCAGTATGGCCGCGAGGCCACGCCGGAGGAGCTGGCCAAGGAAATGGACATGCCGGAAGACAAGATCCGCAAGGTGATGAAGATCGCCAAGGAGCCGATCTCGATGGAAACCCCGATCGGTGACGACGAGGATTCCCATCTGGGCGACTTCATCGAGGACACCAACGTGGAGTCCCCGATCGAGAACACCACCAACATCAACTTGTCTGAAACCGTGCGCGACGTGCTGGCCGGCCTCACCCCGAGGGAAGCCAAGGTGCTGCGCATGCGCTTCGGCATCGACATGAACACCGACCACACGCTGGAAGAGGTCGGCAAGCAGTTCGACGTGACCCGCGAGCGCATCCGCCAGATCGAAGCGAAGGCCCTGCGCAAGCTGCGTCACCCGAGCCGCTCGGAGCAGCTGCGCAGCTTCCTGGATATCGATTGATATCCGGCGATGGCTGATGTGTTGAGAGAAACCCCGCTTCGGCGGGGTTTTTCTTTGCCACCACATCCCTGTAACGCCCCGCCAGTGCTCGGAAGAGCCATATAATTACGTAACAAATAATGTAACAAAGATCCGCGTCGAAGCTGGCGCTTCGTGAATATGTCCATTATTTTCAGGCTCATAGATGCAAGGTCGTGCTTGCAGTCCCGTTTTTTTGATGCTAATTACGTAACAAGCTTCGTATTACGTAATGCACATGCCACGCGCTCAACGCCCACAGGTATTGGATCTGATCGCTCAGCTGGCCCCCGGCCAGCCGCTACCAGCCGCGGCGCTGGCCGAGCGGCTGGGGGTGGACCGGATGGCGCTCAGCCGGCTGGTGGCCGCCAGTGGCCCGCAGGTGGTGCGCATGGGCAGAACGCGGGCAACCGCCTATGCGCTGCGGCGGCCCACCCGGGCAGGCAGCGAATGGCCGCTGTACCGGCTGCGCGAAGATGCGACGCTGGAGGAGCTGGGGCGGGTAATTGCGCTGGTAGGAGGCGGCTTCCATGTCGACGCCGGGCCTGACTGCCCGAACCTGCGACGCGCGCCCGAAGGTGGCGTTGCTGCCTTCTTTCCTGACTTACCGTGGTACCTGGATGACCTGCGACCGCAGGGATTTCTTGGTCGCAGCTTCGCCCATGGCCGTGGGCAGGCGCTCGGCCTGCCGAAGAACCTCAATGGCTGGCAACCGGACGATGTGTTGATGGCCCTGGTAACCGCTGGCGGGACTGAAGCGGGCGATCTGCTGCTCGGTATCGCCGCCGTGGAGGCGGCGATGGAGGCGTTGCAGGCGCCGATCGATCGGGTTGCGGCCGACGATCGTCTTGCACAGTATCGCGAGCGTGCGCGTGCTGCGCTGGACGGAGAGGACGTGGGCTCCTCGCCGGGTGGCGAGCAACCCAAGTTCACCGCCACCGTGGAGGTCCACGGCAGGCGCCGCTCGGTGCTGGTCAAGTTCGCGCAGCCCGATGAAGGCGCCGCCGCCCAGCGCTGGAGCGATCTGCTGGTCTGCGAACATCTGGCGCTTGAGGCCCTGCGCCAGTCCGGACAAGCCGCGGCGTCCAGTGAACTGCTGCAGTCGCCCACGCACACCTTCCTGGAAATCGAGCGCTTCGACCGCACGCCCGATCTGCTGGGGCGGCGAGGCCTGGTCTCGCTGCTGTCGCTATCGTCTGCGTTCACCGGCGAGGTCACCCCAGCGTGGCCGGTTGCAGGCGCCGAACTGCGTGATCAAGGCTGGCTGACGGCCGACACCGTGCAGGCGATGGGCCGACGCCACGCGTTCGGGCGGCTGATCGGCAACAGCGACATGCACCACGGCAACATCGCCTTCCACTTCGTTGATCGCGGCCCGCTGCCGTTGGCGCCGGTCTACGACATGCTGCCGATGTCGCTGGCGCCGTCAAAGCTGGGCGTGTTGCGCGCGGACGAGCCGCTGTCGCCGGTCGCACCGCTGGGCAGTGGTGATCTGCAGCATCTGCGCTGGGCGGCACCGGTGGCTGAAGCATTCTGGCAGTGCGTGGCTGTTGACGGGCGGATCCAGTCGCCAGCAATGCGGTCATTGGCGGGGGCGAACGCCGAGCGGGTGCGGGAGATGGGCGCGCGGTTTGGGTGAGCCAGCTGTTGCGCAAGCCTGGGCGCGCGGCGTTGCGTAGCGATGGCTGAGGGTTTTTCAGTGTGTCTTGGCGCCGGCGGGTAGCCGGTTGAGCGCAGGCTCCACTACACTGTGGCGCTGCGCCGGGCCTATAGCTCAACGGTTAGAGCAGGGGACTCATAATCCCTTGGTTCCAGGTTCGAATCCTGGTGGGCCCACCAATTGAACGTCCAGCAAAGTCCAGTGACGACGCCCCGATGGCGTCTGGCTGGTGCGTCAGGGGCGCCAAGGGCAGCACCTTGCGGCGATGCCCTTTCATTGTGGTGCCCTCAGGATCGTGGCAGATTCTCGATAGGACCAACGCGACCGGGCGGGGGCGGCTGACAGTTGCCGAAGCACCCGCCACCACCGGGGAACCAGCCGCCGATCCCGCCACCACCGCCAGTGCTGCCACCACCACCACCGCCAGACGGGGGTGTCGAGGCGAAGCTGTCCTCGGTGCCGCCTGACTCTTCTGCCGACTTCCCGCACGGCTTGCTGACGGTGATCATGCTTGAGCCGGTCATCATCATGATTTTTGTTTTGTACATGACGTTGCCGACGAAGGACGTGTTGCGCCATGCATCCGCACCGAACGTCCTTTCAGCGGTCTCATCCAGCTTCTTCAGGAATGCCCGGTTGGGCGCATCTGCGGATGAGGCACCGGCTTGCTTGGCCGCCGCGATATCCTTCAGGTCGACCGATATCGAGAACGGGAGCATTGGAAGAACGGTGCAGGCCAGAGCAACACCGGTAACGGTGAAAGCAGCGGTGGCCAGGACGAATTTACTTGCAGGTTTCATTGCCATCCTTGCGAGTTGTCAACGGGGAACGGGCGGTAATCGGGAACGAACGGGACGCCGGTTCGTTCCTGGTAGAGCTGGTTGAATGTGGCATTCAGACGAAGCGCTTCGGCCTCCCCCTGCATCCGCTCTTCGATAGTGAGCGGTGCAGAGAACATGATTTCCCTGCCAAGCGCGGCGGAAGGGTCTGCGCGCATCTCCAGGACGCGCGAAACCGCGTATGCGTTGATGTTTCCCGCTCGACCGGTGGATGCGAAATGAGTCGCAAGCAGTTGCAGTGCAAAGTAGTTGCCGTCCACTGCGGACGACATCATCCGGTCCAAGGCGGTTCGATCGGGCAGCTTTCGCGAGTCCAGCATGGTGCGCGCAAGCTTGTCGCCGCCGTGGGCGGCTTGTTCCAGCAACGCATCGGGCGCGCTGGAATAGGAAGCCCACTGCGCGGTATTCGGATAGCCGTGTTCATCCAGCCAGCGTTGCTCCTCGCGGCTACGCCCATCAAATGGATCATCGTCCTTGGGTTCCATTCCATCGCGATTCTGCGGAACACCAGGAAACAGCATGCTCGTGCTGTTGGCAGGCCGTAACGCGGGTGACGCAGCCGAGGGTGTCGGCGCAGAAGGATCCTTGCGCTGCCCGCCCGCCTGTTCAACGTTCGGTGCCGTTTGCGAGGACTGTGGCGTGGGGCGAAGGAGGAGAAGGGCCGCCACCGCTCCCGTGGCGAGTACGGCAACGACGAGTGCTGCAGCGAATTTCTGCGATGAACTTCTGTATTCCATGAGGGTGGTGCAGTTTCCTTGCGATTAACACTGGGTCGGGTAGGCGACGCAACAACGTTGGAGCTGCTCGCGCAACTGAAACGGAGTGCATGCAAGTCCCCAGAGATGGACTCGATCGTCTTGTGCACATCTGCATCGCCCGCAGAGAACGGAAAAGTGGTGCAGCCTCCCCCGGTCCGCCTTGGTTCGTATTCAGTCCTTGTTTACGTTCTGGTCCGTCACGCGCTTCGGACCCGGTGCCGGGCGACCCGTTGCACATCACCGACTACTGGTCACGACCAGAGCTCCGGGCACCGCCACAGGCCTATTGGAGCGAGTGCCGCGCCTTTGTTGCGGCGCAGGGAATCCGCTTGCCGCTCTCTGCGGGCTGAGGCCTGCGCAGCCGGCGAAGGTGCAGCACTGTCGATCACCGCACTCTGTGCCGAATGACACATGCCCCGCCATTTCTGCTGGCGGGAAGATGGCGGCATCCCGAAGTGGAGTGATCTGATGCCTGGTACGCTCAGTCGTCGCGCCTTCCTGGCCAACGCTGCTGCCGTTCCGGCGGCCACGCTCATGCCCACCGGCGTTGCTGCGGTGGCGCAGCCAACCGTCACCACCGGGAGCCTGATCGACGCGGAACGCGGCGTGATCCGCTCGGCCATGGACGGCAGCGGCATCGGTGCCGCTGCCGTCTGCCTGGTCGAAGGCGGGCAGGTGCGCTGGACTGAAGGCTTCGGTCACGTATCAGGCCAGGGCAGCGCAGCCGTAGACGCCAGCACGATGTTCAGCATCCAGTCCACCTCGAAGAATTTCGCTGCGGTGGCGGTGCTGTTGGCCGTGCAGGACGGCATCCTTGATCTGGACGTGCCCATTACCCGCTATCTGCCGTCGTTCACGGTGCGCAGCCGCTTCGAGCATGCTCCACAGGAGCGCATCAGCCTGCGCCTGCTGCTTGCCAATCGCGCGGGATTCACGCACGAGGCGCCACTGGGCAACAACTACGAACCGGCGTCGCCGGGCTTTGATGCGCACGTCCGCAGCATCTCGCAGACATGGCTGCGCTTTCCAGTGGGTACGCGCTATCGCTACTCCAACCTGGGCTTCGACCTTGCCGGTCATGTCATTGAGCAGGTTGCGGGCATCAGCTATCCGGCCTGGCTGCAGCGCCGGATCTTCGAGCCGCTGGGAATGCACGACAGTACGGCCGATGCCTCGATCTACCTGGCAAGCAAGGGGCGGGCACTGGGAACCCAGGAAGGCCATGCGCAGGTACCGCCGGTGACGCCGCTGGTGGTGTCGGGAGGCGTCTGGACCAGTGCCGCCGACATGGCGAAGTATCTTGGCTTCCTGCTCGGTGGCGGTCGATCCGGTGCGCAGCAACTGCTCGAGCCTCACCTTTGGGACGAGATGCATGGTTTCGGCCTGGGCGGTGACTACGGGCTCGGTGTCATGCGCAGCGAACGCCTCTACGGCAGTACATCGGTGAGGCTGCTGCACCACCGCGGCGGGGGCTTCGGATTCGGGTGCGTGTTCACCTACTGCAGGCAGGCAAACGCTGGATTTGCCGCGATGTTCAATCGCGCGACGTCTGCGGGGTACGGCATTGGCGAGCGTCTGCTCGATCAGCTGTTGTCGGCGCGTTTCAGGCCTCGTCAGCCGCGTGTGCCCCTGTCTTCCCTGGCGCCGATCAGGTTGAACCAGGACCAGGTGCAGCGGATGGCGGGGAGCTGGATCGGGCGCAGCGGCAAGGCGAAGATCGTGGTTGCCGGAAGCGGTGAACTGCAACTGCATCGTGGGGCGCAAGCTGTGGGCGGCCGTTTTGCGGCCATCGACGGCGACCAACTGTTCACCGTGGACACCGATGGAGAAGTTGCGACGTACCGCTACCATGCGGCGACGGACATGCTGCCGGCGCACCTGGAATGCAGCAACGGCGAGGACGGCCTGGACCAGAACGATCCCATCGATGGGCCCACCGGGCCGCAGGCGCCCCATTGGCAACCCTGGCTGGGGCGCTATCGCATCGACCAGTGGGGAAAACCGTCGATGTCCGTTGTGCTGGAGCAGCGACAGGGCTGGCTGTACATCGATGGCATCCGCCTGGTCACCGAAGTGGAGCCAGGCTTGTTGTTCACCAGCGATGGCGAAGCGGTGGATTTCCGCAGCTCCCAGCCGACATGGCGAAACCTGCGTCTGCAGCGCGTCCCGCCCGTGGGCCAGGGGTGATGGCGGCATGCCGCCTGCTTATCCGCGCCGCCCACGCCCATCAATGCTGTAGCGCCCGGCTCCGGTACAGGCCAGCAGCAGGAAGCCACCGGCCAGGCCCAGGTTCTTCAGGAACATGATCTGCTGGGTCTGATCGGCGAAGTTGTGGTGGAAGATGAAAGCGGTGACCAGGCTGAAACCTGCCAGTACGACCGCCACCAGCCGGGTCTGGAAGCCGAGCAGGATGCACAGGCCGCTGCCGATTTCGAAAGCGATGGTCGGCCAGAGCAGGATGCCGGGAACTCCCATTGCCTCCATGTAGCCCTGGGTACCACTGAGATCACCGAGCTTGCCCAGCCCGGAGACCAGGAACAGGGCCATCAGCAGGATGCGTGCAAGCAGGTAGGCGAGCGAATGCGATGAAGTGCTCACGTCGAGGTCCTCGGAGATGGCCGACGCAGGCGATCGGAGCCCACCGGCGGTGAAGCCCGTGTCTACGCGCCGGGCAGGGTGCCTTGACAGCTGCCGCGCTGCAGTAGACCTTTCCCGCATGACGATCGATATTGAATCGCTCAGCCTTCGCGAGCTGGGTGCCCTGGTGGTTGCCGCTGAACGGCGGAAACAGCTGATTTCCAGCCGCCGTCCGGCCAGTGCGGTGCGCCGGATGCTGAAGGCCGCCGCCGCCGAAGCCGGATACACCATCGAAGAACTCTTTGGCGGCCAAGCCTCGGAAACACCTGCGCCCGCCCGCAAACCCGCCCGCCGTAAATCCGGTAAAGTCGCGCCCAAGTATCGCGACCCGGAATACAAGCGCCTGACCTGGACCGGTCGCGGGCGCATGCCGCGCTGGTTGGCGTCCAAGGTGTCGATGGGCCACAAGGTCACCGATTTCCTGATTCCTGGCTTGGCCAGGCCGACCGCTGGCAAGACCAGCACCATCGGCAAGCGGACCGTCATCAAGAAGGGATGAGGCTGCAGCACTGCTACCCTGCCTAGGTCTTTCAACCAAGGAGCACGGGATGGCACACGAGAGTGGCATGATGATCACGCCGAAAGTCCTGCACGCCGCGGCAGGCGCGGCCGTGCTGGTCAGCCTGCTGGCCTGGGCGGTGGAATGGAGCGGGATGGCTTATGTCTGCCCGTACTGCCGCGTGCAGCGCACGGTCATCGGCGTGCTCGGCCTGCTCACGCTGTTCGCGCGCCCGGGGAGCCTCATCGTGCCCTGGTTGTCGTACACAGCCGGTGGCTTCGCGTTCGTGGTCGCAGCGATGCAGCACTTCAACGGCTGGAAGCGCATTTCCGCCGGTGATTTCAGTTTCAACGCGCAGTGGTACATCGATCCGTGGCTGCTGTCCGGCTGCGCGATGCTGATCCTGGTGGCGCAGCTGATGCTGGTGCAGGCCGCCTGCCGGCGCAGCTTGCGCTGAGTATTTCCACGCATGGCGCGGAACTACCCGTTCTGGAATACCGCCAGCTGCGCAGCAAACGCGCGCTGATAGGCGGGACGCTGCGTTGCCCGTGCCACATAGGCCACCAGCAGCGGATACGCGTCAAGCAGCCCGCTGCTCTTCAGGCGCAGCAGCACCGAAACCATCATCAGGTCGCCCACGCTGAAATCGCCGTCCAGCCACGGCGCGTTGGCCAGCCATGTTGACAGTTGCGCCAATCGCGCCCGAACCCGCTCATCCAGCATCGGCAGCCGCTGTGCGTACCACGGCTGCTCGCGCTCCAGCACCCAGGCCATGGAGCGCTCGACAATCGGCGGCTCTACCGTGTTCAGTGCGGCAAACAGCCACATGACCGCGCGCATGCGGGCATCCGGATCAACCGGGAGCAGGCCGGAATGTTGTTCGGCCAGGTGCAGGACGATCGCGCCGGATTCAAACAGGACCTGGTGGCCCTCCTGCCAGGTGGGAATCTGCCCGAACGGATTGCGTGCCAGGTGCGCGGGCTGCTTCAGCTCGGCAAAGCTGAGCAGCTGCACGTCATAGGGCACGTCCAGCTCTTCCAGCGCCCAGCGAACGCGCATGTCACGGGCCAGGCCCTGGCCGCGGTCGGGAGAGGTGGCGAAGGCGGTGAGGATGGCGGTCATGGCAGCAGTCCGCGTGGTGAGGGAAGGGCTTTGATGATCTGACGAGCGGGCGTCCCGGAAATCGACATCGATGGCGGCGCCCTGCACGTCACCTGCACGCGTCCTGCACGTACGTACCGCCGCCGATCCATCAGTCTGCCGGGGTCATCCGCAGAAACAGGTAGCAGGCATGAATACCCCCGGAAAACCGAAGCCCAGTTGGCGCCAGAGAAACGTACTGATGGGAGCGCTCGCCGCGGTCGTGGTGATCGTGCTGATCATCCTGTTCGTTCCCTGGTGAGGCTGGCCAGCACCGCTCGATGTGAGCCACGCGCCACTGTGGCGTGAAGCAGTCAGTGCGGGTTGGGTGAAGTGATGTGCATATCAATCGCTGCTCACCCGCGAACCACACGAGCATGTCCACAGTGGATCCGCAGGCAGCGCAGTCGAGGCTGCTTTTCTCCCCCTGAAACGAAGATACAGGAGCAAGGCCATGAGCACCCAGTCCACCATCGAACACCGCCTCAACGACCTGATCGAGATCGCCCGCGACGGCAAGTCGTTCTACGAAGAGGCCGCAACCAAGGTGAAGGATGCCGAGCTTTCGGCCTTGTTCACCCGCATCGCCGGCGTCAAGGGCCGCATCGTCGCGGCGCTGAGCGGTTCGGTGGCTGCCAGCGGCGGCAAGCCGGCCGAGCATGGCACCGTGGTGGGTTCGATGCAGCAGTTCTACGGCAAGGTCCGCGCCGCGTTCGGAGATACCAACTATGGCTACGTGGCCGAGCTGGAAGAGTCCGAGGATCGCCTGCTGGGCGCGTTCAAGGATGTGCTGAAGGACAATGAACTGCCGCCGGCGGTGCGCCAGGAAGTCACTCAGCTGTTGCCCGAAGTGCAGGAGTGCCACAACGTGATGCGCGCGCGCAAGCATGCGATGAAGGCGGCCTGACGATCAGCGGCGGCCCACTCCCCAGGGTCGCCGCGGCCGGGGCGGCACCGCTGCCCCGGCCACCCTGAACCGGTCGCTGCTACACTTGCATCGGTTCCGCACCGCCAACGATCAACACCATGAGCAACGGGAACGGTCCGCAGACAGTTCGCTGAGCCGCAACAACGATGCAGACGTTGTTGCAGTGATCATCCCTGCGATGCACGCGAAGTGGATGGATCGCCGCCGGATCACTCCGGGCGGAGACTCCCCATGTTCAATCGAAAGGCCCCGCGTTGGGCCCACCCGTTGCCGTCGGCCATTGTGCTGATGGCGCCCTTCGACCTCCTGGCCTCGCTGGCCATGGACGTCTATCTTCCTGTGGTGCCGGTGATGCCGCAGGCACTGCAGACATCCCCGACGCTGGTGCAGCTCACGTTGAGCAGTTACCTGCTGGCGCTCGGGCTGGGCCAGTTGCTGTTTGGTCCATTGTCCGACCGCATCGGGCGACGCCCGGTCCTGTTGCTGGGGGCGTTGCTGTTCGCGCTTTCGTCGTTTGCGCTGGCCCTGTCCGGCAGCGGCGCCGCTTTTCTGGCCTGGCGAACCGTACAGGCGGTGGGAGCGTCGGCGGCATTGGTGGCGACCTTCGCCACGGTCCGTGACGTCTATGCCGATACACCCGAAGGCGCCTCGCTGTATGGGTTGTTCGCTTCGATGCTGGCCTTCGTGCCGGCGCTGGGGCCTGTTCTGGGCGCACTGCTGGCTGGTGCCGTCGGCTGGCGCGCGATCTTCGTTCTGCTCGGCGTACTGGGCACGATCGCCGGCCTGCGCGCGGTGCGGCATTGGCACGAAACCCGCCCGCAGTGCCATGACGGGGCGCGACCGGCGGCACGACGCATCCTCGGCAGCGGCGCGTTCTGGGTCTACACGCTGGGCTTCAGCGCGGGCATGGGCACATTCTTCGTGTTCTTCTCAGTCGCGCCCCGGTTGCTGGTCGGGCGCATGCAGTACTCGCCGCTGTCGTTCAGCCTGGCCTTCGCGACGGTGGCACTGGTGATGATCGTCACGGCGCGGATGGCGAACGCGTGCATTGGGCGCTGGAACGTGCGCGGTACCTTCCTGCGCGGCCTGTGGGTGATGGTGGCCGGGGCGCTGCTGATGGCGTCGGCCGCCGCGTGGCGTCCCTCGTTGATCGGCGTGGTGCTGCCCATGTGGGGCATCGCGGTGGGGCTTGTGATGGTGGTTTCAGTGGCTGCCAACGGTGCGCTGCGTGATTTCGCCGATGCGTCGGGTGCGGCGGTGGCCCTGTACTACGCAGTGCAGAGCCTTATCGTGGCAGGCATCGGCACGCTGGTGATCCTTGTGCTACCCGGCGATACCGTGTGGCCGCTGGTGGCCTATGGGTTGCTGCTGCCACTTGCCAGCCTGGCAGGTGCCGCCGCCCTGCGCCGTCGCGCATAGCGCTGGGGGTGGGCAAAAAAGGGGCGGCCGCAAGGCCGCCCCAACCCGTCAAGAGAACACGTGTTTAGAAGCGGATGGACCAGCGAGCACTGGCCCCATGGTCGCGGCTTTCACTGCCGAACTGGCCGCTGTAGCCCAGCTCCAGCTGCTGCCGCGGCGTCAGCCACGCCGACAGGCCCAGCTCGGCCACGACAGCGTTCTCGGCAATCGGTGCGCCTTCGACTGCAAAGGGCGTGCTGCTGTTGGCAAAGGCCAGGTTGGCCACCTGGCTGCGGTCTCCGAAGGCGCGGCGATAGCCCAGACCACCGCGCAGATGCAGCCAGCTGTCCTGCTGGAATGATGCCTTCAGGCCCTTGTCGAAGCGCAGCCCTGCGGTAGCGGTGGTGGTGCCGGTGTCGTCCACCTCGCCGTGCAGCGCCGCCGCGCCACCGCGCTCGTTGATCTGCTTGAGGTCCACTTCCACGCGAGCCACCTGCAGGTAGGGCTCCAACCCGCCTTCCGCGTTGCCGAAGCGATAGCCCGCTTCGATGAACGCTTGGCGCGCATGCGCGTTGTAGCGCGCGCTCAGGCTGTCACTGAAGCCGGCGAAGCCGACATCGCGCGTGCTCTTCACCTTGTGCTTGCTCCATGCCACGCCACCGCGCAGGCCGAAGCCGCCCCAGGCGTGGCTGGCATAGGCGCCGACGTGCGTGTTGTCGATCTTCGACTTGGCACGGCGCTCCAGCTGCTTCACGTCGGTGCGGCCGGTACCGGCCAGCACGCCGACCTGCCAGCCATCGAACTCGCGGTCGATGCCCACCAGCAGGCCATTGCTGTTGGCATCGGTGCGCGCGGTGTTGCTGTTGCCATCCAGCCTGCTGTTGCCGCCCAGTGCCTGCACCCAGGCACCGGTGGCGTCACCCGTATCGGATCCCGGTGCGGTTGCGCCGGCACGGCGTGACAACGCAGCGTCACGGACATGACGGCTGCCTTCCACCAGCGCCAGCGAGGTGGCTGCGTGCAGCTCGCCGCTGAGGCCGTCGAGTACGGCACCGACCTGCTGCGGGAACAGCTGTGTCAGCGGCTTGGGCAGGCCCTGGTTGATCGCCAGGCCATCGGCCGCCGCCGCAACCGCATGCTGGTTGGGCGTAGTGGCCGCACTGGCCAGCGATGCACCACGGGCCACGTCGATGCGTGCTCCGTTGGCGCCGTACGCCAGGCTGAACTGCAGGAACGGCGAGAACGCGCTGAAGTCGGTCTTCGCGAACTGCCCGTTGAGACCGCCGTCGGCGCGGATGAAATTGAACTGCTCGCCGAGGTAATAGGTGCCCGGCTCCGGCAGCGCGAGCAGGGTACCGCCCAGGGTGGCGGTGCCGGTCACGTGCAACTGGTCACTGCGCCCGCCTGGAGCAAGTTCGGCGGCATAGACGCCGGTTGCGCCCTGCACGTAGTTGCCGTTGATGGTCAGCGTGCCGATTGAATTGCCGGGCGCGATGATGCCGTCGACTTGGGTGGTGCCGAGCGTACCGACACCCTTCAGCAGGCCGTTGGCACCGACCGTGGTGGTGCCGCCGGTCTGCGTGCCGTTGAAGGACACCACGCCGCCGTTGACGCTCAGGTTGCTGTCCTTCAGCACGGCGCTGGCGCTGACCGTACTCACGCCACCGGTAGTGGTCAGTGCGGTGGAGAACAGGCTGCCGTTGAGCAGGAACTGGCCGCCCTGCACTTCGACCGCCGCGGTAAGCGCGTTGGCGCCGTTCAGTTCCAGCGTACCGTCCTGCAGTACCGCGCCGTTGAAGCTGTTGTCACCGCTCAGGCGCAACCAGCCGATGCCGGACTTGGTCAGCTTGCCGGGGCCGCCGATGTCATTGGTCCAGTCATCCCAGGCATCGCCTTCCCACACCTTCAGGCCACCGGCCTTCTGGTTCATCACCACGTTGGTGTCCACGCGCAGCGAGCCGTAGCCTTCGATGGCCTTGCGCAGGTCCATCAGTCCCCAGCCGTAGATCTCGTCGATGCCGGGTGCGCCAAGATCACGCGCGGTGGTCAGCAGCACGTCGCGGACCTGCGCGCTGTCCAGATAGGGGAAGCGTTCGAACAACAGGCCCAGCGCACCGGTGACGTGCGGTGCGGCCATCGACGTGCCGCTGAGCAGCCCGTAGCTGTAGGTTGGCACGCGCTGGGTGACGTCGAGCGACAGGTTGCCGTTGGCATCAACGCCCAACGACGCCGCAACGGCGGAGTCATCGCCGTAGACCGTGGAGTTGATGTTGGAACCCGGGGCCGCCAGGCACCAGTTGGCGCTGAGCCCGCACTTGTTGGAGGTCAGGCTGAGGGTGAAATCCTGTCCAACGTTGACGACGCTGAGCCAGTATTTTTCGATGTCGGCGAAGGCACGCGGCAGGGTGGCGTACATGCCGGCGATCGGGCTGGCCGATACAGGAGCCGCAGCACCGCGCGCCGGCGAATTGCCTGCCGCCCAGACCTGGATCATTCCCCTGGCGCGTGATCCATCTGCATAAGTGGCAAGGTAGTCGCGATAATCGGGATCGTTGTAGATCCGGTCCATCAGCACCGCATCGGGTTCCTTGCTCAGGCCCCAGCTGTGGTTGACCGCGCGCACGCCCTGGGCATTCATCTGCGCATACATGTCGACCACGGCGGACGAATCCGGCCCGACGCTGCCCAGCGAGACTACGGAATACCCGGTCGCCGTACGCTGCCATTCGCTGGCGCTGTTGAAGAACAGGCGGGCCACACTGAGATCGGCGCCGAAGGCCACGCCATGCATGCCGTTGCCATCACGGTTGGCAGCGATGGTGCCGGCAACATGGGTGCCGTGCACTTCGTAGCCGATACCGGGCTGTACATAGGGCCCCGCCAGGATCAGATCGCGGATGTTCTGCGGGACGTTTGCGTTGAACCCGACGTAGCTGACCTGCACGTCGTCGCCGTCACTTGAGAAGCAGGCGCCGGGGCCAGTGAGCTGTGCAGTGTTGGTGCAGCGCGTGCCATCGGCGAGCACGTCGGCGATGTGGATGCTGCGATGGTTCTTGCCAGCGAATTCCGGATGGTCCAGGCCGGTGCCACTGTCGAACACGCCAAGGCGGATGCCGGTGCCCGTCAGGCCACGCGCATAGGCGTCGTCGGCGTGGGTCGCCGCCAGGCCCCAGTCGGCGTTGAATTCCTCCGTGTGCCAACTGGCCGGATCACCTGCGTTACCGAGGAGCGACGTGCTGCTGGCTGCTGCCGTGGGTGTTGCGGCCGCTGCGTTGGCGCCGGCCGACGCGCTCGCCATCGACGTGGGCTGCGCCCATGCCGCCTGCAGTTGGCGCTGCTGCTGCCAAGCGTCGAGTGACTCGCTGGCCATGGCGGGAAGCGCTGCAGCCAGCAACAGCGAACTGGCCACGGCCAACGCCAGGCGGCTGTGCAGCGGGAAGCGGGAGTGGGACGAACAGCCGTGCTGCGGGTGATTCATCGGACAACATTCCTTGGTTGACGGACAACAACGCCGTTAACCCCGCAGCGCGCCAATCACCCCCAGTAGTGTGAAGGAATTTTTATGAACGCGTTAAGGTGGCGTGACGCCGGTGTTCACGTTGCCTCGCGGCTCCCCCGCTACCGTGAGCCGGCCTGGGCTCACCAGGCTTATCAGGGAGTGATGGTGATGCGTACTGTCAGGAAAGTGATCGTGGCGGCGCTGTTCGCGCTGGCGTGTACCGGTTCGGTGGCGGTGGCGGGCCCTGTCGAGCCTTGCGACGCGCCCTGCTGGCGGGCCTACCAGATGTGCCTGGCCAGTGGGGCCGACGCTGGGGAATGCCAGCAGGCGTACAATACCTGCGTGGTCGATCTGTGCATGGGCGTGTGAGTCGCGCCGATTGAGCCGTGTGGGAGCCCCGTCACTGACGGGGCTCTTCTGTTTCCGTGGAAGGTCGGGCAGTCTGGATGGGCCCTGTCCAACGGAAGCATGCCATGGCCGTCAAACGCGTCGTCGCCAACATCGCCACGGCTGAGCCGGAACGGGCCGCTGCCTTCTATGGCGAGCTGCTTGGCATGCCCGTGGTGATGGATCATGGCTGGATCGTCACCCATGGCGGGCAGGGCAGTGCGCTGGCGCAGGTCAGCTTTGCCAGTGAAGGCGGTTCAGGCGCCGCGGTGCCGGACCTGTCGATCGAGGTGGACGACCTGCAGCAGGTGCTGGAGCGCATGCGTAAGGCCGGCATCGCGCTGGAGTATGGGCCGGTCGATGAACCCTGGGGCGTGCGCCGCTTCTTTGTCCGCGATCCATTCGGGCGGCTGTTGAACATCCTCGTGCACACCTGAGCAGGACGGTTCCAACGCCGCCTGCTACCCCGTGACAGGCCGACCCTGCGTGGCAATCGACATCACAGGGGCTGGCAGGACACGCGCGTGCGCCTATCGCGCAACCGGGCGCAATGCACGCCGCGCCGCGGATGCTTACGTGGTACCGCAGTGGCACGGCCGTCGGCGTCGGCTGGGCGATGGCATCGGCCGGTACCTTGGCCCAGCTTGTGGCTGCAGGATGGCACCGCCGACGGGAAACGGCCTGGCCGCGTGATGATCACTTCTGCTGGCGGTGCGGAGCCTCTCCACCATGCTCGATCTGCTGCTGCTGCTGCTGCTGCTGGCGCGCGTTGGCGTGGCGCGCGTGCCCACCCTCGCGCCCGATCGCGGCCATGTGCTGCCGATCACGGCTGATCGCCTCGCCGCCCTTGCGGCCTGCCGCACGTGCCTCATCGCGGCTGAACTCATGCGCATTGCCGGAGGCATGCGCCGCACGTCCGCCTTTGGCAGCGATCGCGCGCTGCTTGGCCTGGTCCATCGAGGCGAAGCCCCGGTTGGAGCGGTGATTCTGCTCAGTCATGGGAAGTATCCTTCTGCATGGGCGGCGCCGTGGTCGGCGACAGCGCCAATGCTTGGCCAGTGCGTGCTAAGCCGAGGTCGCCATCCCCGCCGTGGTCTTCACCCGGCATGCGCACGTGGTTGATGAGTCCTCCATTCAGGCGAATGCCAGGACCACCACCACCGGCGAACACGCGGGGTGTCGCCGACGCACTGCATCAGCGCAGGCGGGCGTCGCGCAGGCGTTGCGCGAACGGTCGTTGCTCCAGCACCTTCAATGCCTCACGCAGCACCTGTTCCAACGACTGTCCAAGATCGGCGTCGAGACTGCGGGCCGCTAGCTCCGTAGCCTGCCACTGCGCCTGCAGCGCCGGCAATGCCTGCAGGGCGTGCGGGCTCAACTGCAGGATGCGTTCGCGGCTGTCCTCGCCCACCGCAGCGTGCAGCCAGCCGTCGTGCACCATCGCTGAAACCGTCTGGCTGAGCGCGGAGTGGCTGAGCCCGCAGGCCAGTGCCAGATCCTTGATGCGGCAGGGGCCCTGCACCATCAGCGTGCGCAGCACCGGGGTGTAGCGCGGCCGGTAGTCCAGTTGCAGATCCCGGTAGGCCTGCTCGACCGCCGGGTCGAGCTGGTCGAGCAGGGCACGCAGCAGCGTTCCCAGAGTTGCACGTTGGAGATCCATGATGACAATGATATATAAGCACTTATATATCATCAAGGCGACGGAGGCGATCATGACGGTTTCGTGGATGCTTGGCGCGTTGCTGGCGGCCGCCTGCCCGGCGCAGGACGCCGTGCTGCAGGCAGCGGCCACGGCGATAGAGGCGCAGTACCTGGATGCGGCCGAAGGCGCACGCATTGCCGAAGCCGTGCGCGGCTGGTCCACCCAGCAGCGCTATGTGGACAGCTGCTCGGATCCGAAGGCTTTCAGCGCACGCCTGAACCAGGACCTGGACACGTTCGATGGCCACTTCCATGTAGAGCGCGTGGACGCAACGGCCGGCCAGGACGACTGGCTGATGGCATGGCGCGCGGATGCGCGCAGCAATGGCGCTGGCGTGCGCGAGGTACGGGTGCTGGAGGGCAACATCGGTTACCTGCGGCTGAGTACATTCTATCCGCTGGATCTGGCCCGGCCGAAACTCGCCGCCGCCCTCGAGCTGCTGGCCGACACCGATGGCCTGGTGCTGGATCTGCGCCAGAACGGCGGCGGGGATGACGGCAGTGCCGACCTGCTGGTGCGCACGCTGTTGGACGCGAAGATCGACGCGGTGCAGCAGTTGGACCAGCGCGGGCGGCGCACGCTGGTACCACTGCCGCCGGCAAGCCTGCCCACTTACCTGAAGCCGCTGGTCGTGCTGATCGATCGCCGCACCGCGTCGGCTGCCGAGTTCGTCGCCTACTCGCTGCAGGCGCTGGGCCGTGCACGCATTGTCGGCACGCGCAGCGGCGGCGCTGCACACATGGTCGATGATCCTGTGCTGCTGCCGGATGGCTATCAGATCAGCATTCCCGATCGGCAGCCGATCAATCTACATACCGGAACCAACTGGGAACGCACCGGTGTCACGCCCGACGCGGCAGGCGGTGACGATCCGCTGTTCGTCGCGCGGCAGCTGCTGGCCCGATCGGCCTCGCGGGAATGAACGCACAATTGCAATTGCGCCCTATCGCAGACGACATGCAGCGTGCCTAGAATCGAGGCATCCCGGTAGTTCCCGGGCGCTTCGAGTGAATGGACTCAATGAAGATTCTGCTGACCGGCAGTTCCGGGCGGATCGGGCGCGCGATCTTCGGCGCATTGGCGGCCTCCCACGAAGTGGTGGGGCTGGATCGCAGCCCATTCGCCACCACCCGCATCATTGCCGATGTCACCGATCACCAGGCTGTCGCACGGGCGGTGCAGGGCGTTGACGCGGTGATCCATACCGCCGCCCTGCACGCACCCCACGTCGGCCTGGTGCCGGACGGGGTGTTCCACCAGATCAACGTGGAGGCGACCGCGCACCTGCTGCAGGCCGCACGCGAAGCCGGGGCGCGGCGATTCGTGCTGACCAGTACAACCGCGCTGTACGGCCACGCCGTGGTCGCCGGTGGCTGCCGTTGGATCGATGAAGACACCGAGCCGTTGCCGCGCACGATCTACCACCGCACCAAGCTGCAGGCCGAAGCACTGGCCGAAGCCGCTGCGGCGCCGGCCTTCAGCGTGCGCGTGCTGCGTATGGCCCGCTGCTTCCCCGAGCCGCCCGAACGCATGGCGATGTTCCGCCTGCACCGCGGTATCGACGCACGTGATGTAGCCAGCGCGCATGCTGCACTGCTGCTGGACGAAGGTGCCGCTTTCGCGCGTTACATCGCGTGCGCTCCAACGCCGTTCCGGCGTGAGGATTGCCTGGAGCTGGCCACCCACCCGCGCAGCGTGCTGGCACGCCGCGCGCCACAGCTGCTGGCCGAGTTCGAACGACGGGGCTGGCCGCTGCCGTTGAGCATCGATCGCGTCTACGACAGTGCCCGCCTGCGCAGCGTGCTGGGCTGGCAGCCGCGCTTCGGCCCGGACGACGTGCTGCAGCAGTACGCCGCCGGCAGCATTGAGGTGCTGCCAAGGGCGGAGTGGATCAAGGATCGGGTCGCCGAATGAGATGGTCGCAGGGGGCGGGGCACCGAGCCCACCCTGAGCAGGTTCAGGAATGTGCAGGCCGCTGGCCTCAATCTCGATGGCGGCCGGCCGCTAAACCCGGTGTGCCTCGTGCACCGGGCGCGGCCCGGCGGCCGGTGGCCTGCGCGACGGATCGCGCGCCTGCGCGGTGTCCTCGTGACGCCGGTCGTCCTGAATTGCCTTGCGGACCCTCCCATGCCTTCTTCCCGCTCCGCCACTGCCCAACGCCCGGGCAGCATCGCCCACAAGCTGATGCTGGGCACCGCTGTGATCGCGCTGCTGTGCTTCGGCCTGACCGCGTTCCTGATCTACCGGCAGGCCAGCGCCAGTCTGATCAGCGCCTCGCGCCAGACCATGACCAGCGAGGCCAACGCCGAGGCGCGCCAGGTGGCGGCTGACCTGGGCACCGCCTTTGCCAGCAACGATGCCATGGTTGAAAGCGTGCTGGCCCAGCGTGCCCGTGGCGACGTGCCCGACCGCGCCAGCCTGGCGGCGGTGCTCGGCGAACAGCTGCGTGCTCATCCGCAATGGCTCGGCAAGAGCACCATGTGGGAGGCCGATGCCTTCGACGGCAAGGATGCGGAGTTCGTCAATAGCGAAGCTCACGATGCCACCGGCCGTTACATGAGCTACTGGGCCTGGCAGGACGGCAAGCCGCAGCAGTCGGTGATGACCGATTACACCGAGACCGCCAGCGGATCGGGCGACTGGTACATGGGGCCCAGCCGTGACAAGCTGCCCAAGGTCAGCGAACCCTACGCCTATGACATCGCCGGCCAGAAGGTGCTCATGAGCACCCTGAGCACGCCGATCATCGAGAACGGCAGATTCCTGGGCGTGTTCACCGTGGACTTCTCGCTGGCGGCGTTGCAGAAGCACCTGGCCACGCTGAAGCCGATGGGGGCCGGTCGTGTCGAACTGCTGTCGCCGAAGGGTGTGGTGCTGGCCTCGGCCAATGCCGCCGAGATCGGCAAGCCGCGCAGCGACGCGCAGACCCGCAGCATGCTGGCCGACATTGCCGCCGACCGTCGGTTCGAGGCCTTCACTCCGGATGCGGCCGGCAATGTGCGGGTGTATGTACCGCTGCGGGTCGGCGATGCGCCGCAGCGTTTTGCCCTGGGCGTGGTGATGCCGCACGCGGTGATCGTGGCTGAGGCACGCCAGCTGCTGTGGCTGACCCTGCTGGTCGGCGTGATCGCCGCGCTGAGCCTCAGCGCCGGTGTCCATGTACTGCTGCGCCGCCTGGCAATCCGCCCGTTGGCCGAAGCGGTGCGCGTGGCCGGTGATGTCGCCGCCGGCAAGCTGGACAGCACGCTGCCGGCGCGCAGCAACGACGAAGTGGGGCGCCTGCTGGACGCGATGCAGGGCATGCGTGGGCAGTTGCAGTCAGTGATGGCTGCGCAGGCCGAAATGGCGCGCCGCCACGATGCCGGGGAACTCAGCTACCGCATGGATGCTGCGGCGTTCCCGGGCGAGTACGGCCGCATGGTGGCCGACAGCAACCAGCTGGTGGCCTCCAGCAATGCGGTCACCCAGCGCCTGGTCGAGGTGATGCAGCGCTACGCCGTGGGCGACCTCAGCGTGGACATGGAAGCGCTGCCGGGCGAGAAGGCGGCATTCACCGCCGCGATGGCAACCACCAAGGGCAACCTGGCTGCGATCAACGAGCAGATCCAGCAGCTGGCCGCCGCCGCCGCTGCCGGTGATTTCGCCGTGCGCGGTGATGCGCTGCGCTTCGAGCATGATTTCCGCCGCATGGTGGAGACCTTGAACACAATGATGCAGGTCAGCGACCACAACCTGGCTGCACTGTCTACGCTGCTGCGCGCGATCGCCGCCGGCGACCTCACTGCGCGCATGCAGGGTGAGTTCCACGGGGTGTTCGCGGTGATGCGCGACGATGCCAACAGCACCGTGCAGCAGCTGACTCAGATCGTCGGACAGATCCAGCAGTCGGCGGCCAGCATCCGCCTGGCCGCTGGCGAGATCGCGGCCGGCAACAGCGACCTGTCGCGCCGCACCGAACAGCAGGCCGCCAATCTGGAAGAAACCGCCGCGTCGATGGAGGAACTGACCTCCACCGTGCGCCAGAATGCCGACCACGCGCTGCAGGCCAACATGCTGGCCGGTTCCGCAGCGGGCGTGGCCAGCGAAGGGGGCGAGGTGGTCAGCCAGGTGGTGCAGACGATGCAGCAGATCGAAGCCTCGTCGCAGCGCATCGCCGAGATCATCTCGGTGATCGATGGCATTGCGTTCCAGACCAACATCCTGGCATTGAACGCGGCGGTGGAAGCCGCGCGGGCCGGCGAGCAGGGCCGTGGCTTCGCCGTGGTCGCCAGCGAAGTCCGTGCGCTGGCGCAGCGCTCAGCGGGTGCCGCCAAGGAGATCAAGGAGCTGATCGACGCTTCGGTGGCACAGGTCGGAGCCGGTGCGCAGCTGGTGCACGGTGCCGGACGCACCATGCAGGACATCGTCGGTCAGGTCGGCCGCGTGAATGAGATCATGGCCGAGATCTCGGCCGCCTCGCGCGAACAGTCGGCCGGCATCGAGCAGGTCAACCAGACCGTGGTGCAGATGGACGAAACCACCCAGCAGAATGCTGCACTGGTGGAGGAAGCCAGTGCAGCAGCCCGCGCGATGGAGGAGCAGGCCGAGCAGCTGGCGGTGGCGGTGTCGCGCTTCCGCCTGCAGGCCGGGCCGATGGCCACGGCACGCCGCGCGGCCTGAGCCAGAAAACGAAGACGCCCGGCGGAGGCCGGGCGTCGCTTGCATCCTTGCCGCGCATCCCTGCGCAGGTCTGATGGCTCAGAACATGCCTTCAAACGGGTTCCAGCTGGTGCGCCCTTCCACCTTCTCCAGGTAGTAGCTGTAGTTGGTGCTGGAGGCGACCAGCAGGTTCATGGCGATGAACAGCATGCGCCCGACAACGTCGGGAAGGAACATGGTGATGATGGCCAGTACGATGTTGATGCCGATCACCACCAGTGCCTTGCGCCACATGCCAAGGATCAGCAGGTAGATGGCGCCGAAGAACAGCGCGAAGAAGTTCAGGTTGATCTTCAGGCGGTCACCAAAGGACAGCGCCTTCCAGGCCTGCTTGAAGCCGGGGTTCTTGGGGGCGCCGTGCTGGCGGAAGAAGTTGAAGCGGAACTGCCACTTCGGGCTGAACTGGGACAGGTCAGTGGTATTCATTGGGGAAACATCCCTGTGAGAAAACGTTTTCATGATAGGACAAGTCCTATTCAGGATCCAAGCGCTGCCGTCAAAAATGTGACGCCTGCCTTGTTCCGACGGCTGCGGCCCGGCGCCGCACCGTCACCCGCCCGCCTTGTTTTTAGGTTAGGGTGCGCAGTTCCGCTGCCGCCGCGGTTGACCCCGGCGGCGGCGGGATGTCCATGGAGGTTGCATGACCACAGCTGCTACACCGGAAAACGCACCGGGGCCGGTGCTCCTGCCGACACCTGAAGTGGTGCAGGCACAACAACTGCTCGCGCGCCAGCAACTGGCGGTGGCGATGGACCGTGCGCGCACGGCCGCCACGCGGGACGCGGCGCCGGCCGCGCTGGAAAGCGAGTAATCCGCCACCGTTGATCGCGCTGGCATCACGCCAGCGCGATCACGGCGCGCGCGCGGCTCAGAACCGTGCGGTCATGCTGAGGAAGTAGCTGCGCCCAGCGACGAAGTAGTCGGTGGAGCCTTCGGCATACAGCGTCTTGTCGGCCAGGTTGCTGATGCCACCGCGCAGGGCCAGCACCTCGTTGACGTTAAGCGCTGCGGTCAGGTCATACAGCGCGTAGGCCTTGAGGAAGGTCGTCGCCGTGCCGGTCTGCCTGCCGGTGTACTGCGCCGACAGGCTGCTGGAAAACACCGTGTTGGGCGTCCAGTCCAGCGACGAATAGCCGGAGAATTCCGGCGTATCGATCAGGTTGCGGCCGGTAGTCAGGTTCTTGGCTTCCTTCATCCAGGTTGCCGAGGTGCGCCAGCGCCAGTGCTCGCCGAAGCGGAAATTGAGGTTGCCTTCCATGCCGCTGGTGCGTGCGCGCTGCACGTTGCTCATCCGTGTCCACCAGATGCCGTTGAACCTGCCCAGCGGTGCGTACTCGATCTTGTTCCTGAAGTCGGTGTGGAAGTAGGTCAGGCCGGCATCGACCAGGTCGTTGCCAAAGCTGATGCCGATCTCGCGGTTGGTGCTGGTTTCCGGGTCCAGGTCCGGGTTTCCGGCCATGTAGCAGCCGCCACGGGTATAGCCCAGCGGGATCAGCGAGGTGCAGCCACGGCCCCCGGACTGGGTGGCGGCGCTGGGCGAGTTCTCGGTCAGGCTGGGCGCGCGGAAGCCCTTGGAAACGCCACCGCGGATGGTCCATTGCTCGGCCGGATGCCAGACCAGGTAGGCGCGCGGGCTGACGTGGCCACCGAACTTCTCATGGTGGTCCAGGCGCGCGCCCAGGGTCAGTGCCAGGGTGCGGTGCAGCTTCAGTCCGTCTTCTACGAACAGGGCCCAGGTATCCACTTCCAGATCGGAACCGCTGACGGCATTGCCGGCATAGTCGATCGGCGCGCGGCCGATGGTATCGGTGTTGGTCAGTTCCTGGCGCTTCCACTGGCCGCCCACGGCAAACTGGTGTTCAACGCCGAGGGTGAACGGCGTGGTCAGGTTGCCCTCGATGATCGTATCTGTTGCTTCGGAACGGCCGGTAGCACCGATGTTGTTCCTGTACTCGGTCCAGTACGCACTGATCTTCGAATTGCCGAAGCTCCACTTGCCATCGTGGTTGAGCGCCAGCGAGCTGCGTTTGAGCTCACTGGCACCCCACGCGCTTTCATCCTGCTTTTCCAGCGACGCATCGATGAAGGTCTGCTGCACGCCATGGCCGGCTTCCAGCGACAGCGCCTGTGCGTCGCTCAGGTTCCACTGCAGCAGCGCGTCGACATTGCGGTCCTTCTCGCCCGCATAGGCATTGCCGTAGACACCGCCGTTGGAGCGGTCCGAATCGCGGCGCATGCTGTTGGCGCCGATGCGCAGGCCAAAGCGCTCGCCGAGCGGGCCGGAGAACGTTGCGCCGATCTGCTGGGTATCGCCGCGCTTGCCGTCAGCGGGGCGGGTGTAGCTGTGGGTGGCGCTGCCGCTCCAGTCATCACCGATGCGCTTGGTGATGATGTTGATCACCCCGCCCATGGCATCGGAGCCATACAGCGACGACATCGGCCCGCGCACCACTTCGATGCGTTCGATCTGCTCCGGCGAGATCCAGTTCAGATCCTGACGGCCGAGGTCGGGGCGGTAGTTGGTCGACGCCGAGCTGCCCATGCGCTTGCCGTCCACCAGCACCAGCGTGTAGTTCGACGGCATGCCGCGCAGCTTGATCTTGGACTGCTCGCCGACCGCGCTGAGGCCACCGGTCACGCCCGGCACACGGCTGAGCAGGGTGGCCAGGTCGTGCACCGGCTGACGTTCGATGTCCTCGCGGCTGATTACGCTGATGCTGGCCGGGGCATCCTTGATCCATTGCTGGTTGCCCGAGGCGGTAACCACCACGGTATCCAGATTCGTGGTGGAGGCATCGGCGCTGGCCTCTGCGGCAGCCATGCCGGGCAGGCCAAGCAGGCAGGCGGCGGCCAGGGCGCTGGCCAAGCGGGTGCGCGGCGGGCGCGCGGGACGGGAACGGGACAGGGGCATGATGGCTTCCATCGGAGGAGGGAGACCCGATGGAGGCAGCAGGCGCACGCAGACAGCGGGCAGCTCCCTTCCATGGGTCGTACGGCGCCGGAGCTGGAACCGGCGCAGCTGGGTGGGTTTTGACCGTGCGGACGACGGCAACCTGCCTGGTTCATGAAATGATAACCGTTCGCATTTGTTACGATCCAGCACAGGAGGCGACGAGGTGACATCCGATACCTGGCTGCCAGACTCGCCTGCTGTTTGCTGAATGGGGATAAATCCCGGCGTAGGCCTTCGCACCCGGCTTACATCCGGCGCCCTAGACTGGGCCGCATTTTCGATTCCGCCCTGTTGGAGATCGTGTGGGTTCCGGTAGTGACAGACAGCGACTGCGCGGCGTGAGGCCGACGCAGCCAGGACAAGTGCGGGCGCCGGGAAAGCGCGCCGGGAACCTTGGTGCATGCAGCCCGGCCGGGATGGCCGGCCGTGCCGACCGCGCGGAGTAGGCGGCAATGGGGGTGCAGACCATCCATGCGGAAGCGGATACGCCCCGGCTTGATGCCGGCTGGGCGCTGCTGCCGGTGGAATCGCCGTTGCAGATGCCCGAGCAGACCCTGCGCGAGGGCCATCTGAAGGTTCGACGCCACCGCACCTCGCCGCGGCTGATCGGCCTGCGCCGGTTCTACATCTTCGGCGGCACGCTGGCGATGACCGCCATCGCTACCCGGATGATGTGGCGGGTGCTGTCGGCCAACGGCATCAGCGTGCTTGAAGCCTGCCTGCTGGTGCTGTTCGTCGGCCTGTTCGCCTGGATTGCGCTGTCGTTCGCCAGTGCCGTGGCCGGCTTCCTGACGGCGGTGTTCGACCGGGGTTACCGGCTGGGCATCGATCCGGACAAGCCGCTGCCTACGGTACACAGCCGCACCGCGCTGCTGATGCCAACCTACAACGAAGACCCGCGCCGCCTGCTGGCGGGCCTGCAGGCGATCTACGAGTCGGTGGCGGCCACCGGCCAGCTCGACCGCTTCGACTTCTTCGTGCTCAGCGACACCCGCCGCGAGGACATCGCCGGTGCCGAGGAACAGGTGTTTGCCGAACTGCGCGAGCGTGTACCTGATGGCCGGGTGCGGCTGTTCTACCGCCGCCGTGGCGACAACAGCGGGCGCAAGGCCGGCAACATCGCCGACTGGGTGCGCCGCTTCGGCGGCGCCTACCCGCAGATGCTGATCCTGGACGCCGACAGCCTGATGACCGGCGACAGCATCGTGCGCCTGGTGGCCGGCATGGAACACAACGCCGACGTCGGCCTGATCCAGACCCTGCCGTCGGTGATCGGTGGCCGTACCCTGTTCGCGCGCATGCAGCAGTTCGGTGGCCGCGTGTACGGGCCGGTGATTGCGCGTGGCGTGGCCTGGTGGCATGGCGCCGAGAGCAACTATTGGGGCCACAATGCCATCATCCGCACCCGCGCCTTCGCAGACCACGCCGGCCTGCCAGCGCTACCAGGACGCAAGCCGTTCGGCGGCCATGTGCTCAGCCATGACTTCGTCGAAGCGGCGCTGATGCGGCGTGGTGGCTGGGCCGCGCACATGGTGCCCTACCTGGGTGGCAGCTACGAGGAAGGCCCTCCGACACTGACTGACCTGCTGGTGCGCGACCGCCGCTGGTGCCAGGGCAACCTGCAACACGGCAAGGTGGTCGGCAGCCGTGGCCTGCACTGGATCAGCCGCACGCACATGCTGATCGGCATCGGCCATTACTTCACCGCGCCGATGTGGGCGATGCTGATGCTGATCGGCATCGCCATTCCATTGTTCCAGGAAGGCATTGATTTCAACGCCCTGCTGCACCTGTCGCCCAGCGTTTACTGGCGCGCACAGGACGAAGAACAGGTGGTTCGCCTGTTCGCTGCCACCATGGCCGTGCTGCTGCTGCCCAAGGTGCTGGGGTACCTGGCAATGCTTCTGGAGCCGGTCGACCGTCGTGGCTGTGGTGGCGCGATCCGCGCGTTCGTTTCGATGCTGGTGGAAACCGTACTGGCCGCGCTGATGGCGCCGGTGGTGATGTACGTGCAGTCGCGCGGCGTCGCCGAAGTGCTGTCCGGGCGCGATTCCGGCTGGGACGCGCAGCAGCGTGACGACGGTGGTATCTCGTGGCTGGCGCTGATCCGCGGCTATGGCGGCCTCGGCGTATTCGGTGCCTTCATGGGCGTGCTGGCCTGGGCCGTATCGCCGTCGCTGGCCGCGTGGATGGCGCCGGTGGTGATCGGCATGGTGCTGGCGGTCCCGGTGGTGGCGCTGACGTCATCGCGCGGGCCGGGTACCTTCCTGCATCGGCTTGGCCTGCTCGATATCCCCGAAGAGAACATCCCGCCGCCGGTGCTGGTACGCGCTGCACAGCTGCGCCGGGAAGCGGCCGAACAACCGCCGCTGTACTGATCGCCCTGCGGCAGCGGCATAATGCGGCTCGAACTTGAAGGAGCCACATCATGCTGCAAACGGTGGAACAGGAAACCGGCGCCTCGCCGCAGTGGTCGGTGATCTGGCTGCACGGCCTTGGCGCCGACGGTCACGACTTCGCGCCGATCGTGCCGGAGCTGGTGCGTCCGCACTGGCCAGCGCTGCGCTTCGTGTTCCCGCATGCGCCGGTGCGGCCGATCACGATCAACAACGGCGTGCCGATGCGCGGCTGGTACGACATCGTCGGCATGGATTTCCGCTCGCGCGCCGACATGGCCGGCGTGCAGGACTCGGTACTGCAGCTGGATGCGCTGATCGCGCGTGAGATCGAGCGCGGCATCGCTCCGGAGAAGATCTTCCTGGCCGGTTTCTCGCAGGGTGGCGCGATCATCCTGACCGCCGCACTGTCACGCACGGCGCCACTGGCCGGCCTGATTGCACTGTCCACCTACCTGCCCGAGGCCGAGAGCGCCAAGCGCGCTGACGGTGCGGTGCAGGTGCCGGTGTTCATGGCCCATGGCAGCAGCGACCCGGTGATTCCGCAGGCGGTGGCCGTACACAGCGCGCAGGCCCTGCAGGCGATGGGCCTGGAGGTGGAGTGGCACAGCTATCCGATGGCCCACCAGGTCTGCGCCGAAGAAATCCAGGCGCTGGGTGACTGGTTGCAGGAACGCCTGGGCGCTGCCTGAGCCATGTCACCGGCCAGCGCCCCGCCGTGGATGCCGGAACTGTGCCGCCTGCCGCGGCTGGCGGCGATGCTCGGCCTGGCCGAGCTGGTGGTGGTGGTACTGGCGCTGGCGCCCGACGGTAGCCGTCACTGGACCTTCGGCGAACTGCTGTCGGCCAGCGGCTTCGCGTTGTGGCTTGCGCTGGCGGTGACCGCCAGCCTGTGCCTGCTGCGGCAGGCGCTGTCGAGGCTGCCGCAGGTGCTGGGGGCTGTGGCGGCCATCGCACTGGCGACACTGATCGCGGTGATCTGCGCCGGCATCGTGCATGCGCTGTACGCGGTGCTGGGCGACAACTTCGCCCGCGGCATCAGCTTCTGGCGCTTCACGCTGGGCAGCGCGGCCACCACCGCGCTGATCACCGCGCTGGCCCTGCGCTATTTCTACGTGAGTGACCGCTGGGCCGCGCAGGTGCAGGCCAACGCACGCGCACAGGCCGATGCGCTGCAGGCGCGGATCCGCCCCCATTTCCTGTTCAACAGCATGAACCTGATCGCCAGCCTGCTGCATCGCGATCCGGCGGTGGCCGAGCGTGCGGTGCTGGACCTGTCCGATCTGTTCCGTGCTGCCCTAGGCGCGGGCGAGGGCGATTCCACCCTGCGTGACGAATGCGAGCTGGCCGAGCGCTACCTGTCGATTGAATCACTGCGCCTGGGCGAGCGTCTGCAGGTGCGCTGGCTGCGCGATGAGCCGCTGCCTTGGAATCTTCCCCTGCCTCGCCTGGTACTGCAGCCGCTGGTGGAGAACGCCGTGCTGCATGGCATCTCGCGGCTGCCCGAGGGCGGCACCATCGAGCTGCAGCTGGTGCGCGAGGGCAACGAGCTGCAGATCCGCGTGCGCAACCCGGCGCCCGACCCGCAGGCGCCCGGACTGGCCCTGGCGCGCGGTGCCGGCCATGCCCAGCACAGCATCGGCCATCGGCTGGCCTGGCGTTTCGGCAGCGCCGCGCGGATGACGGCTGGCTGGAGCGAGGGCTACTATGCCTGCCAGGTGACAGTGCCGATCCAGTGAGGGAGCGATCGTGAGGGTAGTCATCGCCGATGACGAACCGCTGGCGCGCGAGCGCCTGCGCAGCCTGTTGTCCGCGCAGGACGGCGTGGTCGTGGTGGCCGAGGCCGGTAACGGCGAGCAGGCCCTGCACGCGTGCGCGGAGCTGCAGCCGGACCTGGTCCTTCTGGATATCGCCATGCCCGGGCTGGATGGCCTGGAAGCGGCCCGTCATCTGGCCAGCTTCGAACCCCGGCCGGCGGTGGTGTTCTGCACCGCCTACGATGCGCATGCGCTGTCGGCGTTCGAGGCTGCGGCGATCGACTATCTGATGAAACCAGTGCGCGCCGAACGCCTGGCGGCGGCGATTGCACGCGCACGCACGTTCCTGGCCGGCCGTGATGGCCAGCCGCAGGACCATCGTGGGCAACAGGCACGGAGCATGCTGTGCGCACGCCTGCGTGGCAGCCTTCGGCTGATCCCGCTGGACGACATCCACTACCTGCAGGCCGAAGAGAAGTACGTGGTGGTGCACCACGCGCGTGGAGAAGACTTGATCGAAGAGTCACTGAAGTCGCTGGAAGAGGAGTTCGCCAGCCGCTTCATCCGCATCCATCGCAACTGCCTGGTGGCGCGCCATGAGCTGGTGGAGCTGCGTCGTGGCACGGGCGGCCAGGTGCAGGCGATGCTGCGCCATGGCAAGCAACCGCTGGAAGTCAGCCGCCGCTGCGTGGCGACGCTGAAGCAGGAACTGCGGCATCTGTGAGGTTTCCGCGCGGCCTGCGGCCGCGACTGCTTTCAGATCAACATCAACAGCAACAGCAACGGCGGGTTGGTCGGCTCGTTGGTGCTACGTACTGGGTCGGGCCGAGGTGGGGTGGCGGGACACGCTGCAAGTACATCCCTGTAAGCTCGATGGCGCCTTGCTCGTGTGCGCTGTCCTGCGCACACGGCAAGACCGGGGTTGGGCGTCCTGCCCAACCCGCCCGAGGCATGCCTCGGGCCCATGGCGCCAACGGTCCCGCCACCCCACCCCGGCCCAACCCTCTCGTTTTTCCCGCGTCGGACGGCAAAGGCATTGTTGTTATCGGGTGGGGAAAGAGGGGTCAGATCCCTTTTCCTGCGGAAAAGGGATCTGACCCCGGAAGCCGTCGGCTGTTGCTTTTGCTTCTGCTTTTTTCTTTTGATCTTCCGTGGCTGACGCGCACGGAAGCTGTCAGAGGCCGGGCGGGGTGGGGTCGCGGGGGTGTCCGCGGCATGGATGCCGCGGCCAAGCCTCCACGGACGGATTCACGGCGTCCCCCGCGACCCCACCCCGCCCGGCCAAGCGCGGCTGTTGCTTTCACGACCCCTCCGCCAGCCACGAGGGGCTCCGCCGTTGGCCGTATCCGCGCCGGAGGCGCGATAATGACCGGATGGAAACCGTTCGCATCGCCACCCGCAAGAGCCCGCTCGCCCTCTGGCAGAGCGAACACGTCGCTGACCGCCTGCGCCAGGCCCATCCCGGCCTGCATGTGGAACTGGTGCCGATGAGCACCCGCGGTGACGAGGTGCTCGACCGCTCGCTGGCCGCGATCGGTGGCAAGGGCCTGTTCCTGAAGGAACTGGAGCTGGCCATGCTGCGCGGTGAGGCCGACTGCGCCGTGCATTCTTTGAAGGACGTGCCGATGGAACTGGACGAGCCGTTCGCGCTGCCGGCAATCCTGCCCCGACACGATCCGGCCGATGGCTTCGTCTCCAACCTGTACGCCTCGCTGGACGCGCTGCCGATCGGCGCGCGGGTCGGTACCTCGTCGCTGCGCCGCCAGGCCCAGCTGCGCGCGCTGCGCCCGGACCTGGAGCTGCTCGACCTGCGCGGCAACGTCAACACCCGCCTGGCCAAGCTCGACAACGGCGGCTACGACGCCATCGTGCTGGCCGTGGCCGGCCTGGAGCGCCTGGGCCTGGGTGAGCGCATCGTCGCGCGCCTGCAACCGCCGCAGTGGTTGCCGGCCCCGGCGCAGGGCGCGGTGGCGGTGGAGTGCGATGGCGGCAATGCGCACCTGAGGGCGCTGTTCGGCCAGCTTGATGACGCGGCTACCCGTGCCTGCGTGGAAGCCGAGCGGGCAATGAACCGTGCGCTGCATGGCAGCTGCCATGTGCCGGTGGCGGCCATCGCGCAGTGGCAGGGCGACGACCTGCACCTGCAGGGGCTGGTTGGCAGCGCCAGCGATGGCCGTGCGGTGCGTGCCGAGGCGGTGGGCCCGGCCAATGCCCCGGAAGCGCTGGGCCAGCGCGTGGCGAACATGCTGCTGGACGATGGCGCCGGCGAACTGCTGAACGCCTGAGCCCCGATGTCTGTAGAGCCGAGCCATGCTCGGCTGCTCTTCGCCGGGAAAATCCCGGGCTTCGCGCTCAAGTCGAGCATGGCTCGACTCTACAAAAACGAAACGGGCGCCCCGGCGCCCGTTCTGCTTATTTGAACTTGTAGACCACGTTCATCGTGGTCAGCGTATCGGTCTTGCGCTTGTCGACAGCGACGTCGCTGTTGTAACGCGCCTGCCAGCCGGCCTTCAGCGCCAAGTGCTCGTTCATGCTCACCGACACGCCGAAGTCGTTCTGGCCGAAGGTGTTGTACGAACCGGATTCGACCAGCAGCGTGTTGACCAGGTCGGTGTTGTCGGTCAGCGAGTACTTCATGTCGAACAGGCCGCGGCCGATCATGCCGGTGCGGGTGCGGTCGTCCTCGGTGCTGTGGGTGCGGCGCACACCGGGACCGATCTGCGCGTCGAACGAGAAGCGCTCGGTGTTCCACAGGCGGGTGCCGTAACCCAGGCCGAACGAGCTCTGGCGGTCGTAGGTGGCGAAGTCGTCGCGCTCGGTACGCACCGTGGCCGTCAGCTGGCGGTGCTCGCCCAGCTGCAGCGCGCTGCCGGCACTGCCGGTGTAGCGATTGGCCGTGGTGTTGTTGCGGCGGGTGGTGGTGCCGTCATCGCGGGTCTCGGTCACCTTGGAGCTGGAGCGCAGGCCGGCCAGGTCCATGCTGTGAACCCAGTCGCCGTCGGTGTAGCGAAGGCGCAGGCGGCCGTTGAAGCTCTCGGTGCTGCTGTTGCCGCGTGCCGAAGCGAAGCCGAGCTCGCCGCCACTGCCGCTCCACGGCGAGGACATCGCCGCCAGTTCGGAGGCATCCTGTGCGTACGCGAGCGGCGCGCACAGCAGCAGGGGGATCAGCAGGGACACGCGCAGGAACATCGGGACTACTCCGAAGCGGTTGACAGCCGGTGATGATACTGGAAGCGTGATGGCGGTCCGAATCGATCCAAACGCCCGCTTCAGCAGACGTTGCCGCGACCGCCCATTCAGGGCAGATCGACGCGCAACGCCGGGTCGTTGAAGCGCGAATAGCGCAGCCGCAGCTGGAAACTGCGGCCATTGCTGCTGCCGCTGCGCACGATCTGGCGTGGCAGGCCCTGGGCATCCACCCAGTACTCCAGGCGTTCGCCGGGCTGGTTGCCGCGCAGCCGGTAGTGACGGGTCTCGACCCCGTCCAGCGCCTGGCTGCCGAGATCTTCGGCCTTCAGGTCGGCGGGCAGGGCGTCGGCCGGCAGCGGGTTGCGCCACTGCTCGAGCAGGCCGGGCGGGGCCGGCACCTGGCGGATCGCACCGTCGGCCTGCAGGAACAGGGTGTCGCCGATGATGGTCTGCGGCCCGGCCGGGGTCTCCACCCGGAAACGGTCGGGTGCAACGAAGTCCATGGCGCTGCGTACCCGCTGCGGCGCGCCCAGCACTTCCAGTTCGGCGTGGAAGCTGCGCAGGGCGGCGAAACGCTGGCTGGCGCCCAGCACCGCCTGTGCCGGATCGGCGGCGGGTACCGGGGCCTCGGTGCCCGCCGGCGCCGGCGCGCGATCGCAGGCGGCCAGCAGCAGGCAGGCCAGCAGGGACAGGGCAGGCAACCGGCGCATCGGGCATTCCATGGGGTGGGGGCGACCACGATAGCCCAAACGTCCCACACAAGACCCGCGACTCGGACATAATCGGGGGCATGGACCGATACGAACGCATCACCGCCCTGCATCGTCTGCTCAAGTCCGCGCGCTATCCGGTGACGGTGGCGACCCTGCAGGACAAGCTCGGTTGTTCCCGTGCCACCGTCTACCGCGACCTGGCCTTCCTGCGCGATGCGCTGATGGCACCGATCGAGGGCGACGGCGAGGCAGGCTTCCGTTACCAGGCCGACGAGAGCGACCGCTTCGAACTGCCTGGCCTATGGCTCAGCTCGGAGGAGCTGCATGCCCTGCTGGCTTCGCAACACCTGCTGGCGCGCACCGGCGGTGGCGTGCTGTCGTCGGTGCTGGCGCCGCTGCAGCAGCGCATCGAGAGCCTGCTGGCGGCCCAGGCGGGCGTGTCCAGCTGGCCGGTGGACCGCGTGCGGGTGATTCCGCACCGTGGCCGCAAGTTTGACGAAGGCAGCTTCCGCAGCGTCGCATCGGCCGTGCTGGAGCGCCGCCAGCTGGCGTTCGAGTACCGTGCCCGTTCCACCGACGAGCCGACCAAGCGTACCGTCTCGCCGCAGCGCCTGACCCATTATCGCGACAACTGGTACCTGGATGCCTGGGACCATGACCGCGAGGCGCTGCGCAGTTTCGCCGTGGACCGCATCCACAAGGCACGGGTGATCGACAGCACCGCCCGCGATGTCGCCGACAGCGAGCTGGACGAGCAGCTCGGCGCCAGCTATGGCATTTTTTCTGGTGCGCCGAAGGGCTGGGCGACCATCCTGTTCAGCGCCAAGGCCGCGCGCTGGGTGGCCGACGAGCACTGGCATTCCAAGCAGCAGGGCCGCTTCCTGGCCGATGGCCGCTACGAACTGAAGGTGCCGTACAGCGTCTCGCGCGAGCTGCTGATGGACGTGCTGCACTATGGTTCGGATGCCGAGATCATCGAGCCGGTGATGCTGCGCGAGCAGGCCAAGGCGCTGCTCGAGCTGGCCCTGAGCAACTACGAAAAATCCTGACACTCCCCCCGAGAACCCTTCCGCCCATGAAGAAGACCCTGTTGCTGCCCCTGCTCGCCGCTGCGCTGGCCCTGACCGCCTGCGGCACGTCCGGCGAGCCCTCGCAGAAGCTGGTGGTGGCCGCCACGGCCGTGCCGCATGCCGAGATCCTTGAAGTGGTCAAGCCGATCCTCAAGCAGGAAGGCGTGGACCTGGACGTGCGCGTGTTCAACGACTACGTGCAGCCCAACGACCAGCTGGTGCAGAAGCAGGTGGACGCCAACTACTTCCAGACCGAGCCGTACCTGGATGCCTACAACCGCGATCGCAAGACCGATCTGGTGAAGGTGATCGGCGTGCACATCGAGCCGTTCGGTGCCTATTCGCGCAAGGTCAAGTCGCTGGCCGAGCTGCGCGACGGTGCCGACGTGGTGATCCCGAACGACCCGAGCAACAACAGCCGCGCGCTGATCCTGCTGCACAAGGCCGGCGTGATCGAGCTGAAGGATCCGGCCAACGCGCTGTCGACCCTGCGTGACATCACCGCCAACCCGAAGAACCTGAAGTTCCGCGAACTCGACTCGGCGATGCTGCCGCGCGTGCTGGACCAGGTGGACCTGGCACTGATCAACACCAACTACGCGCTGGATGCCGGCCTCAACCCGACCAAGGACGCTCTGGCGATCGAGAGCAAGGATTCGCCCTACGTGAACTTCCTGGTCGCGCGCCCGGACAACAAGGACGACGCCCGTGTGCAGAAACTGGCCAAGGCCCTGACCAGTCCGCAGGTGAAGGCCTTCATCGAGACCAAGTACAAGGGCGCGGTGCTGCCGGCGTTCTGATTGCGGCTGATCTGTTGATTTGAACGGTGGGTGTCGACCTTCGTCGACACTGCCTTCCCTGTAGAGCCGAGCCCACGCTCGGCTCTGCTGTTTCCGGCATTTCACCGGCGGCGGCCGAGCATGGCTCGGCTCTACCGTGTCACTCCACGTGTGCCGCAGCAGGGCAGGGCATTGCAGTTTCAATCGACGTGGAAGGCGAGGGTGGCGGCCACCGCCTGCTGCCATCCGGCATACAGTTTCTCGCGCTGGGCCACGTCCATCTGTGGCTCGAAGCGCCGGTCCAGGCCCCATTGCGCGGTGATCTGTTCGCGGCTGGACCAGAACCCGACGGCCAGGCCGGCCAGATAGGCCGCACCGAGCGCGGTGGTTTCGGTCAACCGCGGCCGCAGCAGCGGCACACCGAGGATGTCTGCCTGGAAGCTGGCCAGGAAGTCGTTGCCGATCGCACCGCCATCGGCGCGCAGTTCGGTCAGCGCGATACCGGCATCGGACTGCATTGCATCGAGCACGTCGCGGGTCTGGTAGGCCATCGCTTCCAGCGCGGCGCGCACGAAATGCGCCTTGCGGGTACCGCGGGTCAGGCCGAACATCGCGCCGCGCACATCGCTGCGCCAATAGGGCGCGCCCAGGCCGACAAACGCCGGCACCAGGTAGGCGCCGCCACTGTCGGGTACCTGTGCGGCCAGCGCCTGGCTGTCGCTGGCGCTTTCGATCATGCGCAGTCCGTCGCGCAGCCACTGCACCACCGAGCCGGCGATGAAGATCGACCCCTCCAGCGCATACTCCACGCGCCCGTCCAGGCCCCAGGCGATGGTGGTCAGCAGGCCGTTGCGCGAGCGTACCGCCTGCGTGCCGGTGTGCATCAGCATGAAGCAGCCGGTGCCGTAGGTGTTCTTGACCATGCCCGGCTGGAAGCAGGCCTGGCCGAACAGCGCCGCCTGCTGGTCACCGGCGATGCCGGCGATCGGGATCGGGTGGTCGAAGAAGAACTGCGGCCGGGTGTGTGCGTACACCGCACTGGAGTCGCGCACCTGCGGCAGCATCGCGCGCGGGATGTCCAGCAGCGCCAGCAGGTCTTCATCCCAGTCCAGCGTGTGGATGTTGAACAGCAGGGTGCGCGCGGCATTGCTGTAATCGGTCACGTGCGCCTGGCCACCGCTGAGGTTCCACACCAGCCAGCTGTCGATGGTGCCGAACAGGAGCTCGCCACGCTCGGCGCGCTGCTGCGCACCTTCCACGTGGTCGAGGATCCAGCGCACCTTGGTCGCGGAGAAATAGGCGTCGATCAGCAGGCCGGTCCGCTCGCGGACCAGCGCTTCATGCCCGTCGGACTTCAGCCGCTCGCAGATGGCGTGGCTCTGCCGCGATTGCCAGACGATCGCGTTATGGATGGGCTGGCCGCTGGCGCGGTCCCAGACCACGGTGGTTTCGCGCTGGTTGGTGATGCCCAGCGCAGCGATATGGCGCGGATCGATCTGTTCGCGGCTGAGCAGTTCGGTCAGCGTGGCATAGACGCTGGTAAGGATCTCGCGCGGGTCATGCTCGACCCAGCCGGGCTGGGGGAAGATCTGTGCGAATTCGCGCTGTGCACTGCCGACGATGTCGCCGGCACGGTCGAACAGGATCGCGCGCGAACTGGTGGTGCCCTGGTCGATGGCCAGCACGTAGCGGGGCGTCATGCAGCGTCTCCGGTAGAGCGGTCGGGGTAAGGTACCTCAGCTTCCTGCAGAGCCGGGCCATGCTCGGCTGCGTTGTGCGGATGCAACCGAGCATGGCCCGGCTCTACACGCTGGCTTGCTCCATCCACGCCTGCAGCCGTGCCACCTGCGCCGCGTCCAGCCGCAACCCCAGCTTGCTCCGCCGCCACAGCACGTCCTCGGCATTCGAGGCCCATTCGTGCTCACGCAGGAAAGCGACTTCCCGCGCGTGCAGGCCGCCGCCAAAGTCCTCGCCAAGATCGTTCACACCCTGCAGGCCATGCAGCAGCTCCGCGCTGCGGCTGCCGTAGGCGTCGGCCCAGCGGCGTGCGATTTCCTCGGGCAACCACGGTGCCAGCAACTGCAGGCGCGAGCACGCCTGCGTGGCGTCGCCCCAGTCGCTGCCAGGCAGCGGGTCTCCGCCTGCCGTCCACGCCGGGCCCATCTGCGGCAGCGCCGGCCGCAGCAGCTCCAGCGCTTCCTCGGCCAGCACCCTGTAGGTGGTGAGCTTGCCTCCCAGCACGTGCAGCGCCGGTGCCGGGTGGGACTGCAACTGCAGGCGGTAATCACGGCTGAGTCGTGCCGCACGCGGATCGGGATCGGCCAGCAACGGGCGTACGCCAGCGAACCGCCAGACCACATCCTCCGCTGCGATGGGATCACGCAGGTAGCGATTGGCCGCATCACACAGGTACGTCACCTCCGCAGGGAGCACGCTGCAGCGCGCCGGGTCACCGCGATAGTCGGTGTCGGTGGTGCCGACCAGCAGGTGGTCGTGGGCGAAGGGCAGAAGGAACACCACGCGCCCATCGGGCTGCTGCAGCAGGCAGGCGCTGTCGCTGGGCCAGGGGCGGCGCAGCACGATGTGGCTGCCCTGCACCAGGCGCAGCGCGGGGCCATCGCCGCGCCCCTGCATCTGTTCCAGCAGGCCGCCGGCCCACGGACCAGCCGCATTGGCAACGGCGCGCGCAGTCACCGGGTGCGGCTGGCCATGGGCGGATTCCAGAACGGCCTGCCATCGGCCGTGAACGGGGCGCAGGTCGATGCAGCGGCTGCGGACCCGCACCTGTGCGCCGCGCTGCGCGGCATCCAGGGCGTTGAGCAGCACCAGCCGCGCGTCATCGACCTGCGCATCGGCGTAGCTGAAGCCGATGCGCAGCGAGGGGGAGAGCCAGCGACCCAGCGGATCGCGTTGCAGGTCCAGTGCGTGCGATGCGGGAAACGCAGGGCTGCGCCGGCCCAGATGGTCGTACAGCCACAGTCCCGCGCGCAGCATCCAGCGCGGGCGCAGGTGCGGTTCCCAGGGCAGGACGAAACGCAGAGGATGGACCAGGTGAGGGGCTTGCCGGCGTACCGTCTCACGCTCACCCAGCGCTTTGCGCACCAGGCCGAATTCGCCCTGTTCGAGGTAGCGAAGGCCGCCGTGGACCAGTTTGCTGCTGGCACTGGAGGTATGCGCGGCCAGGTCATGCTGTTCGCACAGCAGGACGCGCAGTCCGCGTCCGCTGGCATCACGGGCGATGCCGGCGCCGTTGATGCCGCCACCGATCACCAGCAGGTCGACTTCCTCCATCGCGCCTTCGCACCCCGTTTGTCTAGAGCCGAGCCCATGCTCGGCTGCTTTCCCGATAGTCGAGCATGGGCTCGACTCTACAAAAAGGCAGTCGAGCATGGGCTCGACTCTACATAAAAGCAGCCGAGCATGGGCTCGGCTCTACAGGTGGAACGCGGGTGACGGAAACGACGACGGGCCCCGAAGGGCCCGTCGCGTTACATCAGTGAAGCAGGTGCAGCCTGGATCAGAAGCGGGCGCCGATGCCGAAGCCGACGGTCCACGGATCCATCTTGGCTTCGCCGATCTTTTCGCCGCCAACCTTCACGTCCGGGCGGGCGCGCATGTAGCGGGCGTCGGCACGGGCGAACCAGGTGGAGTTGATGTTCATGTCCACGCCGACGGTACCGATCACGCCCTTGGCATCCTTGAAGCGGATGTCGGTGTCAGCGCCGTTGCCCAGCTTCTCGTTGCTGAAGCTCGACTGGTAGTAGCCCACGCCCACGAACGGGCGGAACACGTTGTCAGCCTGGCCGAAGTGGTACTGGCCGCTCAGCGCGACCGGCTGCTGCTCGACCGAGCCCAGGCGGGCGTTGTTCGGGCCCTTGAACTTGTTTTCGAACTTGTCGGCAGCGCCCCACAGTTCAACGGCCCAGTTATCGTTGATGTAGTAGCTGAAGCTGACGGTCGGCGCCGGGCCGCCATCGGTCTTCTTCACGCCGGTGATCGGGTCGTTCTTCGGTTCCAGCAGCGAGATGCCGCCAACCACGGCAAAATGCTTGCCCGAGGCAGTGTCGGTGCTGCTGCTGTCCTGGGCGAAAGCGGCCGGTGCAAAGGCGGCGGAGGTCAGCAGGGCGAGACTCAGGATACGGATGGAGCGCATGGGGGTATCTCCTAATGTTTCTTGTTTTGGGCCCCCGGTTGCGGGGCGAGCACACCGTAGTCGCCCCAACATGAATCGAATCCGACGCACGTTAAAAAATAGTTTTCCTTGTTCAGCGACGGGTGCGGAATGCCTGTATTCATGGGGTTTTCGGCCCTCGCTGACATTCATGCAGTTGGAGAAGATGTGAGCGAAGCAACGTTGTGCATTGGCCTGCAAGCGCAGGTGAACGTGCAGTGCCGCGTGCTGCTGCTGGGCTCGATGCCAGGCGTGGCGTCGCTGCAGGAGCAGCGCTACTACGCGCATCCGCGCAACCGTTTCTGGCCGTTGATGGCCGATATCTGTGGCTTCAGTGCGGATCTGCCCTATGCAGCGCGGCTGCAGGCGTTGAACGCCGCAGGCATCGGCCTGTGGGATGTGATCGGCCGCTGTGAGCGCCGGGGCAGTCTGGATGCGGAGATCGTGCGTGGCACGGAAGTGCCCAATGCACTGCCGGAACTGATCGCCGCGTTGCCCGAGCTGAAGCTGGTTGGCTGCAATGGCGCCGCGTCAGCGCAGGCATTCCAGCGTTGGGTGCTGCCACGGTTGGAGGCCCCGCCGAAACGGGTGGTACTGCCGTCGACCAGCCCGGCCAATGCGGCCTGGTCGCTGCCGCGCCTGCGCCAGGCCTGGCAGCCGGTGGCAGACGCACTGGCGACATGAAGCGGACATCGTAGGGACAATACGCTACCGACTGGTGGCAGGCGCAACCCATGGGCAACAGCGTGTCCCGGCTGCGTGCGTACTGAAAACACCTGTAACGGTTGGCGCTGGACCCCGCTGGCCGCACAATAGACGTTTCCCTACACCAGATTGCCGGAGTTATCCCCATGGCCGAAATCAAGGAAGCACTTGTCCCCGATATCGGTGACTACAGCGATATCCCGGTAATCGAGGTGCTTGTCGCCGTCGGCGACACGGTCAAGAAGGACCAGGGGCTGGTGACGCTGGAAAGCGACAAGGCGACCATGGAAGTGCCGTCCTCGGTGGCTGGCGTGGTCAAGGAGCTGAAGGTCAAGGTGGGCGACAGCCTGTCCGAAGGCAAGGTCGTGGCCCTGATCGAAGTGGCTGAAGGCGAAGCGGACGCCGCCAAGCCGGCGGCTGCCGCGCCGGCGCCGGCCAAGGCCGCTGCCCCGGCTGCCGCTACCCAGAGCGCGCCGGCCCCGGCCGCAGCTGCTCCGGCTGCCAGCGGTGGTGCCGTTGAAGCGCTGGTGCCGGACATCGGCGACTACGCCGGCATTCCGGTCATCGAAGTCCTGGTCGCCGTTGGCGACACGGTCAAGAAGGACCAGGGCCTGGTCACGCTGGAAAGCGACAAGGCCACCATGGAAGTGCCGTCCTCGGTGGCCGGTGTGGTCAAGGAGATCAAGGTCAAGGTCGGCGACAACCTGTCGCAGGGCGATGTGGTTGCGATCATCGAGGCCGAGGGCGCTGCCGCGCCGGCACCGACCAAGGCCGCCGCTGCCGCCGCGCCTGCAGCCGCTGAGACAGCCACCAAGGTCGAGCCGGTCGCCGTGCCGGCGCAGCCGGACAAGCTGGCGGCCCGCGAGATCGCCTCGGCCGGTACCCCGTCCAGCCCGCCGGTGCAGTTCAACGCTGATGGCGTGCTGCCGGCCAAGGTGCCGTATGCCACCCCGGCGGTGCGTGTGTTCGCCCGCGAACTGGGCGTGGACCTGCTGCAGATCAACGGCACCGAGAAGGGCGGCCGCATCACCAAGGCTGACGTGCAGAAGTTCGTCAAGGCCGCGCTCAGCGGTGGCGTGCCGGCTGCCGGCGGTGCTGCCGTCGCTGCCGGTGGTGGCCTGAACCTGCTGCCCTGGCCGAAGGTCGACTTCAGCAAGTTCGGCGAGACCGAAGTCCAGCCGCTGTCGCGCATCAAGAAGATCTCCGGCGCGAACCTGGCCCGCAACTGGGCGATGATCCCGCACGTCACCCAGTTCGACCAGGCCGACATCACCGACCTGGAAGCGCTGCGCGTGGCGCTGAACAAGGAGAACGAGAAGGCCGGCATCAAGCTGACCATGCTTGCTTTCCTGATCAAGGCCAGCGCCGCGGCGCTGAAGAAGTTCCCGGAATTCAACGCCTCGCTCGATGCCAGCGGCGAAAACCTGACCCTGAAGAAGTACTTCCACATCGGCTTCGCCGCCGACACGCCGAACGGCCTGGTCGTGCCGGTGATCCGCGACGTGGACAAGAAGGGCGTGGTGCAGATCGCGCAGGAAACCGGCGAACTGGCCAAGAAGGCGCGCGACGGCAAGCTCGGCCCGGCCGACATGAGCGGCGGCTGCTTCTCGATCAGCTCGCTGGGCGGCATCGGTGGCACCGCGTTCACCCCGATCGTCAATGCACCGGAAGTGGCCATCCTCGGTGTCTCCAAGTCGTCCATCCAGCCGGTCTGGAACGGCAAGGAATTCGCACCGAAGCTGATGCTGCCGCTGTCGCTGAGCTACGACCACCGCGTCATCGACGGCGCCCTGGCCGCACGCTTCACCACGTACCTGTCCCAGGTACTGGCCGACATGCGCCGCGTGCTGCTGTAAAGCACCGCTTCGCCCCCACCGTGCGGCCGCAGCCCCTGGCGCGGCCGCGTGAACAGATGCAGTGACAGCCCACCGGCCATGCCGGTCGGGCACGAGGAAAACCCACCATGGCCACGATTGAAGTCAAGGTTCCCGACATCGGCGATTACAGCGATGTGCCGGTGATCGAAGTGTTGGTCGCCGTCGGCGACACGGTGAAGAAGGATCAGGGTCTGGTGACCCTGGAATCGGACAAGGCCACCCTGGAAGTGCCGTCCTCGGCTGCCGGCGTGGTCAAGGAAATCAAGGTCAAGCTGGGCGACACCCTGTCCGAAGGCGCCGTGGTCGTGGTGCTGGACGCTGAAGGCGCCGCCGAAGCCCCGGCCAAGGCCGCTGCGCCGACTCCGGCTGCGGCCGCTCCGGCCAGCAAGCCGCCGGTGACCCCATCGCACCGCGCCCCGGCTGAACCGGCTGCGCCGAAGCCGGCGCTGTCCAGCGGCAAGCCGGCCGACATCGAATGCGAAATGGTCGTGCTGGGTTCCGGCCCGGGCGGCTACACCGCCGCCTTCCGCGCCGCCGACGTCGGCCTGGATACGGTACTGGTCGAGCGCTACGCCAGCCTCGGCGGCGTCTGCCTCAACGTCGGTTGCATTCCGTCCAAGGCGCTGCTGCACGCCGCCGCGGTAATCGACGAAGTGGCCCATGCCGGTGATTTCGGCGTCGAGTTCGGCAAGCCGACCATCACCCTGGACAAGCTGCGCCAGTACAAGGAAAAGGTCGTCAACCAGCTGACCAAGGGCCTGGCCGGCATGGCCAAGCAGCGCAAGGTCCGCAACGTGCAGGGCGTCGGCAGGTTCATCTCGGCCAACGAGATGGAAATCACCGCCGCTGACGGCGGCACCCAGCTGCTGCGCTTCCAGAAGTGCATCATCGCTGCCGGTTCGCAGGCGGTGAAGCTGCCGAACTTCCCGTGGGACGACGCGCGCGTGATGGACTCCACCGATGCGCTGGAGCTGGCCGAAGTGCCGGGCTCGCTGCTGGTCGTCGGCGGCGGCATCATCGGCCTGGAAATGGCCACCGTGTACAGCGCGCTGGGCAGCAAGGTCACTGTGGTCGAGTTCATGGACCAGCTGATGCCGGGCGCCGACAAGGACCTGGTCAAGCCGCTGGCCGACCGCCTGAAGAAGCAGGGCATCGAAGTGCACCTGAAGACCAAGGCCTCGGGCGTCACCGCCGATGCCAAGGGCATCACCGTGACCTTTGAAGCTGCCGAGGAAGGCCAGGCGCCTGCGCTGGCGCAGGGCACCTTCGACCGCGTGCTGGTGGCCGTCGGGCGTTCGCCGAACGGCAGGAAGATCGATGCCGAGAAGGCCGGCGTGCAGGTCACCGAGCGTGGCTTCATCCCGGTGGATCGCCAGATGCGCACCAACGTGCCGCACATCTTTGCCATCGGCGACATCGTCGGCAACCCGATGCTGGCCCACAAGGCCACGCACGAAGGCAAGCTGGCCGCCGAAGTGGCTGCCGGCCACAAGAAGGAGTGGGTGGCCCGTGTGATTCCGTCGGTGGCCTACACCAACCCGGAAATCGCCTGGGTTGGCGTGACCGAGACCGAAGCCAAGGCCAAGGGCCTGAAGGTCGGCGTGGCCAAGTTCCCGTGGGCTGCCAGTGGCCGCGCGATCGGCATCGGCCGTACCGAGGGCTTCACCAAGCTGATCTTCGACGAAGAGACCCACCGCATCATCGGTGGTGCGATCGTTGGCGTGCATGCCGGTGACCTGCTGGCCGAGATCGGCCTGGCCATCGAGATGGGTGCGGAAGCCGAAGACATCGGCCACACCATCCACGCCCACCCGACGCTGAGCGAGTCGGTGGCGATGGCCTCGGAAATCTACGACGGCACGATCACCGATCTGTACATGCCGAAGAAGAAGTAAGGCGCCCGCGCCGTTCCAAATGAAAAGCCCCGGCGTTTGCCGGGGTTTTTTTGTTGAGCCTCGATCACTCTCATTGCGAGCGTTCGGGCCGCCGCGCGGGTGGCAGGCATTTGGGCAAATGTCCCCGTCACTCGCCTGCGGCGGTCGCCTCCTCCTTTACTTTGTCCAAACGCCTGCCACCCGCACAGCGGCTCGGCTTGCGGATAGTCGAGAGCCGGTGCTCAGGCCGCCGGGATGCCTGACCCGCTCCCTCAAGCGCTCGACCCAGCTGCTCTTGCTCCTGCACGCAGGGAAAAACAGCACAAAAGAGCGCGGCCCCGATGTTCCGGAGGCCGCGCCAGGAGAGAGAGTGCCGTGGAAGGGGCGGGTGTCAGAACACGAAGCTGATACCGGCCACCGGGCCCTTGAATTCCTGCTTCAGGCCGATGGTGCCATCGCTGCCCTTCTTGTCCGCATCAAGCTTGAACCAGTCGTAGCCGGCGAACACGCCGAAGTTCCTGGTGAAGCGGTAGTCGACGATGGCGTTGGCGCGGCTCAGGTCGCCCTTGTAGTCATCGAAGCTGCCCCAGCGCGTGTTGAGGTACTGGCCCTGCAGGGTGATCATCCACTTCTCGGACGGGGTGAAGCTCAAGCGTGCACCGACCACCGGCGCCACGCCGTCGGTCTTCTCGTTGAGGAACTGGCCTTCATAGACAGTGCCCAGATCGGCGTAGGCCTTGGTGCTGACCTTGGCGTACTCGGCACCCAGCTGCAGGCCGAGGTCGAAGGTGTCGGTGTCCACCACCGAGTAGTCGTAGACCAGGCTGGCCACCTGGTACTTCAGCTCGCCCTTGACGAAGCTGCCGGAAGGCACGCTGACGTCACCGAAGGAGATGTCCTGGCCGAGGGTCTCGCGGCGGTCCTTGTCGTACTTGAAGTAGTTGAACAGCAGGCGCTGGCGGTTGCTGATGCGGAACATGCCGTCAATGCGCGGCTCCCACTCCTTGCCACCCAGCTTGAAGTCCTCGGAGAAACCGATGTCCTGGCCGGCCACGTTGGTGTTGCCGCGGAGCGTGTTGTCCGAGTCGATATTCATCGCACCCAGGCGCAGGGCAAAACGGTCGTCGCCTTCGGCGGCGTGGGCGGCATTGGCGAACGAGGCGCCGGCAGCGAGCAGGGAAAGGGCGAGCAGGGTGGGTACGGGGCGCATCGAAGAGTCCTTGCAGTGGTTCATCAGAATGAAGACCACTGTGCGGGACAGGCCCGTCCACCATCCGTGAACGTATGGTCCACGGCGTGTGCACGGTTCAGCGCTGTCGCGACGATGCAAAAAGATGGCCCCGGAGCCGGGCTTCGGGGCCATCGTGGGACCTGCGGGGTGGAGCCGACGAGGATGCTGCAGGCAGGTCGAGGAATCGGACCGGCGCATCCGGTGAAAGTTCCGTCGACTGCGACCAAAGTTCAATACTGCGGTGCAACATCGTGCGGACGTCATTGTCCCCCCGGTGGTACGCAAAAATGTAACCGTTACCGCAACTTGCGCTTTCCCGGGATGAACAGGCAGCGGTTGTCTCGCAAATTGTCCCATTGCTATAATTTGGCGGCTCGATGAGGCCCCCCCCTGCTGTAGCCGCCTCAACCCTCCACATGCAACCACGCGGGACGTCCTGTGCTGAACTCCGTTGACGCGGGTCGGCGACTGATGCTGCGCGCCGCGGTCTACCCGCTGGCCGCGGTCGCTGTCCTGGCCCTGGCCTTCCTGCTGGTCGGTCCGAAATATGCCCTCGGCGCGCTGGCGTCTGGTGTGGCCATTTCGGCCGGTGGCTGGGTTGCAGCACGGATGGCGCTGGGCGGAGGTGCGGTGGCCGCAGGATCGGCGATGGCTCGCCTGATCATTGCGATCGTGGCCAAGTGGGTCGTGGTTTTCGGCGTCCTGCTGGTGGGGTTCCTGGTCTTCAAGCTGCCTGCGTTGGCGCTGTTGGCCGGTATCGCCGTCGGCTTGATGTTCCAGGTCCTGGCCATGGCCAGGCGTTGACAGAATTCAATTAACTGAAGGTTCCGGACACATGGCGGGCGAGGCTCTAACCCCTACCAGCTACATCCAGCATCACCTGCACAACCTGACCGCGCCGGTCGGCAAGGGTGAGGGTATGTTCTGGCATATCCACGTCGATACCTTCCTCACCGCCGTCCTGATGGGCCTGGTGATCGTGGTCGCGTTCTGGCTGGGGACCCGCAAGGCCACCGCCGGCGTGCCGGGCAAGTGGCAGGCCTTCGTCGAGATCTGCCTGGAGTTCGTCGACCGCCAGGCCAAGGACACCTACCACGGCAAGAGCAAGCTGGTCACGCCGATCGCCATCACGATCTTCTTCTGGATTCTGCTGATGAATCTGCTGAAGATGATCCCGGCCGATTTCATCGCCAAGCCGCTGGAATGGGCGGGCGTGCACTACTGGAAGCCGGTCCCGACCGCTGACGTCAACGCCACCCTGGGCATGGCCATCAGCGTGTTCTTCCTGATGCTGTTCTTCGCGCTCAAGTCCAAGGGCCTGGGCGGCTTCATCAAGGAATTCCTGACGGCGCCGTTCGGCAAGTGGATGATGCCGTTCAACCTGATCCTCAACATCGTCGAGTGGCTGAGCAAGCCGATCTCGCTGGCGATGCGACTGTTCGGCAACATGTTCGGCGGCGAAATCGTGTTCCTGCTGATCTGGGTGCTGGGTGGTGCCGGTTTCTTCGGTGCCATTGCCGGTGGTGTGTTCGGCCTCGGCTGGATGCTGTTCCACCTGCTGGTGATCCCGCTGCAGGCCTTCATCTTCATGATGCTGTCGATCGTGTACCTGAGCCTGTCGGAAGACGCTCACTGAGTTTCAAGCTTCAACGCGTTTCAACCTTCATCCGTTTCATCACCCTTAGCAACTTAAGTTCCTGGAGATAACCATGTACTTCGCCGTCCTGACCAACTTCGCGCAGATTCAGAGCTCCACCGCCCTTGCCGTCGGCATCATGATCGGCCTGGCCGCGCTGGGCGCCGGTCTGGGTCTGGCCATCATGGCTGGTAAGTTCCTGGAGTCGGCCGCCCGCCAGCCGGAACTGATCCCGGTCCTGCAGGTCCGCATGTTCATCACCGCCGGCCTGATCGACGCCGCGTTCATCATCTCGGTCGCCGTTGGCCTGCTGCTGGCCTTCGCCAACCCGCTGTCGGCTGCCTTCGCTGGCGCCGTCACCAAGGCTCTGGCCGGCTGATACAGCGGTTTGAGACGACCGGGTGCTGATGCACCCGGTTTCGGATGAAGGCCGGATGTGCCGCTACGGCGGCGCGTCCACCCCGAAACCAGCGATCGAGCTAACCATGAATATCAATTTCACCCTTCTTGCGCAGGCGCTGGCCTTCGCTGGTCTGATCTGGATCATCGCGACCAAGATCTGGCCGCCGCTGATGAACGCGATCGAGGAGCGCCAGCAGAAGATTGCTGAGGGCCTCGCTGCTGCCGACCGCAGCCAGAAAGATCTGGCCCAGGCGCAGGAGAAGGTCAACGAAGCGCTGAAGGAAGCCCGCACCAAGGCCAACGAGATCATCGATCAGGCCCACGCGCGTGCCAACCAGATCGTTGATGCTGCCCGTAACGAAGCGATCACCGAAGCCACCCGTCAGAAGGAACTGGCCCAGGCTGAAATCGACGCCGCCGCCAACCGTGCCCGTGAAGATCTGCGCAAGCAGGTGTCCGCGCTGGCCGTGACCGGTGCCGAAAAGCTGCTCAAGCGCGAAATCGATGCCAACGCCCACAAGGCGCTGCTCGACGAGCTGGCCTCGGAGATCTAAGGATGAGCCAGGCCCTCACGCTTGCCCGCCCGTACGCCCGCGCCGCGTTCGCGACCGCGCGCGACGAAGGCGCGTTCGCGCCGTGGTCGGACGCCCTGGCGTTCTCCGCCCACGTCGCCGCCGACCCGCGCGTGGCGGCCCTGCTCGCCAACCCGGAGCTGGGTCGTGACGACGCCGTCGCCCTGCTGGCGCCGGTGTCGCACGGCGAGACCTACTCGCGCTTCCTGGCCGTCCTGGCCGAGTCGCACCGTCTGCCGCTGCTGCCGGAAATCGCCGGCATGTTCGACGCCCTGCGCGCCGAAGCCGAGCACGTGGTCAAGGCCACCGTCACCTCGGCCGCCGAACTGTCGGCCGCTGAGCTGGATGCGATCAAGGTCGCGCTGCGCAAGCGCTTCAACCGCGAGGTCGACGTGACCACCGCGGTCGATGCCTCGCTGATCGGCGGCGCCGTGATCGACGCCGGCGACGTGGTCATCGATGGTTCGCTGAAGGGCAAGCTGGCCCGTCTGCAGACCGCGCTCGCTAACTGAATTCATTTAACGTCCGGCCCCGCTGCCGGCACTAGGACTTGACGATGGCAACCACGCTCAACCCCTCCGAAATCAGCGAACTGATCAAGAACCGCATCGAGAAGGTCAAGCTGGCCGCGGAATCGCGCAACGAAGGCACCGTGACCAGCGTGTCCGACGGCATCGTGCGCATCTTCGGTCTGGCCGACGTGATGCAGGGCGAAATGATCGAACTGCCGAACAACACCTTCGCACTGGCCCTGAACCTGGAGCGCGACTCGGTCGGCGCCGTGGTCCTGGGTGACTACGAGCACCTGCGCGAAGGCGACGTCGCCAAGACCACCGGTCGCATCCTGGAAGTGCCGGTCGGTCCGGAACTGCTGGGCCGCGTCGTGAACGCGCTGGGCGAGCCGATCGACGGCAAGGGCCCGCTGGGCACCGACCTGACCGCTCCGGTGGAGCGCGTTGCTCCGGGCGTGATCTGGCGCAAGTCGGTCGACCAGCCGGTGCAGACCGGTTACAAGTCGGTCGACTCGATGATCCCGATCGGCCGTGGCCAGCGCGAGCTGATCATCGGTGACCGCCAGACCGGCAAGACCGCCATGGCGATCGATGCGGTGATCAACCAGAAGGGCACCGGCATCAAGTGCGTGTACGTTGCGATCGGCCAGAAGGCGTCGACCATCGCCAACATCGTGCGCAAGCTGGAAGAGAACGGCGCGCTGGCCCACACCATCGTGGTGGCCGCGACCGCTTCCGAATCGGCTGCCATGCAGTACATCAGCGCCTACTCGGGCTGCACCATGGGTGAGTACTTCATGGACCGCGGTGAAGACGCGCTGATCGTGTACGACGATCTGTCCAAGCAGGCCGTCGCCTACCGCCAGATCTCGCTGCTGCTGAAGCGTCCGCCGGGCCGTGAAGCCTACCCGGGTGACGTGTTCTACCTGCACTCCCGTCTGCTCGAGCGCGCTGCCCGCGTGTCCGAGGAGTACGTCGAGAAGTTCACCGAAGGCAAGGTCACCGGCAAGACCGGTTCGCTGACCGCGCTGCCGATCATCGAAACCCAGGCCGGCGACGTGTCCGCGTTCGTTCCGACCAACGTGATCTCGATCACCGACGGCCAGATCTTCCTGGAAACCGACCTGTTCAACGCCGGCATCCGCCCGGCCGTGAACGCCGGTATCTCGGTGTCGCGCGTCGGTGGCTCGGCCCAGACCAAGATCATCAAGAAGCTGTCGGGCGGTATCCGTATCTCGCTGGCCCAGTACCGTGAGCTGGCTGCCTTCGCGCAGTTCGCCTCGGACCTGGACGAAGCGACCCGCAAGCAGCTGGAGCGTGGCCAGCGCGTCACCGAGCTGATGAAGCAGAAGCAGTACGCGCCGATGTCGATCGCCAACCAGGCGCTGTCGATCTACGCCGTCAACGAGGGTTACCTGGACGACGTGCCGGTCAACAAGCTGCTGGCGTTCGAAGAAGGCCTGCACGCCCACTTCGCCAACACCCAGGGCGAGCTGATCAGCAAGGTCAACGCCACCGGCGGTTGGGACAACGACATCGAAGGTGCCTTCAAGAAGGGCATCGCCGAGTTCAAGACCACCGGCAGCTGGTAATCGCGGTCCTGTAGAGCGGAGCCTCCGGCTCCGCTGGACCAGATGACAAACGGTTGAACAACGCGGGGCATCAGCCCCGCGCCACGGGAAACAAGAGATGGCAAGCGGACGCGAAATCAAAACCAAGATCAAGAGCGTGCAGAACACCCGCAAGGTGACGCGCGCCCTGGAAATGGTCTCGGCCTCCAAGATCCGCAAGGCGCAGGATCGGATGAAGACCTCGCGTCCGTACGCGCAGGCGATGAAGCAGGTGATCGGTCATCTGGCCCAGGCCAGCACCGACTACCAGCATCCGTTCCTGGTCGAGCGCGAGCAGGTCAAGCGGGTCGGTTTCATCGTGATCTCCTCCGATCGCGGCCTGGCCGGCGGCCTGAACAACAACCTGTTCCGCAAGATGCTGGGCGAAGCCAAGGCATGGCAGGACAAGGGTGCCGAAGTGGACCTGGTGACCATCGGCCAGAAGGCTTCGACCTTCTTCCGCCGCGTGAAGGTCAACATGGTCGGCAGCGTGACCCACATCGGCGACGTGCCGAAGCTGGAATCGCTGATCGGTGTGATCAAGGTCATGCTCGACGCCTTCACCGAAGGCAAGATCGACCGCGTGTACCTGGTGTACAACCGCTTCGTGAACACCATGGTGCAGAAGGCCAGCTTCGATCAGCTGCTGCCGCTGCCGCCGGCTGAGAAGCAGGTCGCTCACCACGACTGGGATTACCTGTACGAACCCGATGCCGCGACCGTGCTGGAGCACGTGATGACGCGTTACATCGAGTCGCTGGTGTACCAGGCACTGCTGGAAAACGTCGCCTCCGAGCATGCCGCACGCATGGTTGCGATGAAGGCGGCGAGCGACAACGCCAACAAGCTGATCGGCACCCTGCAGCTCGTCTACAACAAGGCGCGCCAGGCAGCGATCACCCAGGAAATCTCCGAAATCGTCGGCGGCGCGGCAGCAGTCTGACCGCGTTCGTTCAAAGCACACATTAGAGGATGCAGCAATGAGTCAGGGCAAGATCGTTCAGATCATCGGCGCGGTCGTCGACGTCGAATTCCCGCGTGAATCGGTGCCGAAGGTGTACGACGCACTGAAGGTGGAAAACACCGAGATCACCCTCGAAGTCCAGCAGCAGCTGGGTGACGGCGTGGTGCGTACCATCGCCCTCGGTTCCACCGACGGCCTGAAGCGCAACCTGGTTGCCGTCAACACCGGCCGTGGCATCTCGGTGCCGGTCGGTGCCGGCACCCTGGGCCGCATCATGGACGTGCTGGGCCGTCCGATCGACGAAGCCGGCCCGGTCGCTGCCAGCGACAACTGGGAAATCCACCGCGCTGCGCCGTCGTATGAAGACCAGTCCCCGGCCACCGAGCTGCTGGAAACCGGCATCAAGGTCATCGACCTGATGTGCCCGTTCGCCAAGGGCGGCAAGGTCGGCCTGTTCGGCGGCGCCGGCGTCGGCAAGACCGTCAACATGATGGAGCTGATCAACAACATCGCCAAGGCGCACAGCGGCCTGTCCGTGTTCGCCGGCGTGGGTGAGCGTACCCGTGAGGGCAACGACTTCTACCACGAAATGAAGGACTCCAACGTCCTGGACAAGGTGGCGATGGTGTACGGCCAGATGAACGAGCCGCCGGGCAACCGTCTGCGCGTCGCGCTGACCGGCCTGACCATGGCCGAGTACTTCCGCGACGAGAAGGACGAAAACGGCAAGGGCAAGGACGTCCTGCTGTTCGTCGACAACATCTACCGCTACACCCTGGCCGGTACCGAAGTGTCGGCACTGCTGGGCCGTATGCCGTCCGCGGTGGGTTACCAGCCGACCCTGGCCGAGGAAATGGGCGTCCTGCAGGAGCGCATCACCTCGACCAAGAACGGCTCGATCACCTCGATCCAGGCCGTCTACGTTCCCGCGGACGACCTGACCGACCCGTCGCCGGCGACCACCTTCGCCCACCTGGACTCGACCGTCACCCTGTCGCGTTCGATCGCCTCGCTGGGTATCTACCCGGCCGTCGATCCGCTGGACTCCACCAGCCGCCAGATGGACCCGCTGGTCATCGGCCACGAGCACTACGACACCGCCCAGCGCGTCCAGCAGACCCTGCAGAAGTACAAGGAACTGAAGGACATCATCGCGATCCTGGGCATGGACGAACTGTCCGAAGAGGACAAGCAGGCCGTGTCGCGCGCCCGTAAGATCGAGCGCTTCTTCAGCCAGCCGTTCCACGTGGCCGAAGTGTTCACCGGTTCGCCGGGCAAGTACGTGCCGCTGAAGGACACCATCCGTGGCTTCAAGGCCATCGTCGATGGCGAGTACGACCACCTGCCGGAGCAGGCGTTCTACATGGTCGGCGGCATCGAAGAAGCGGTCGAGAAGGCCAAGAAGATGGCCGAGAAGGCCTGATCCGGGACGGGCGGGAGCTATCCTGCCCGACCTGACGCCGGCGCCGGGCAACCGCCCGCGCCGGTGGACCCCCACGGTGGCATTGCGCCGCCGCGAACAGCGAAGAGATTTGCATGAGCACGATCCGTTGCGACATCGTCAGCGCCGAGCAGGAAATCTTCCGTGGCGAAGCGACCCTGGTCGTGGCCACCGGTGAGCTGGGCGAACTGGGCATCGCGCCCAAGCACGCGCCGCTGATCACCCGCCTGAAGCCGGGCAAGGTGGTGGTGACCACGCCGAATGGCGAGCAGCTGGATTTCGCCATCTCCGGCGGTATCCTGGAAGTGCAGCCGCAGGTGGTGACCGTGCTGGCCGACACCGCGATCCGCGCGCAGGACATCGACGAAGCCTCGGTCCGCAAGGCCAAGGAAGAAGCCGAACGCATCCTGGCCAACCGCGGCGAAGCGATGGAAGTGGCCGAAGCCCAGCAGAAGCTGGCCGAGGCCGTCGTCCAGCTGCAGGCACTGGAACGCCTGCGCAAGAATCTCAAGCACTGAGGTTCGCGCTGCACCCACGAGAACGCCGGCCCTGTGCCGGCGTTCTTGTTTGTGCTGGCGGGGCAGCGCCGACCGGGTAGAGTCGACGGGGTAGAGTCGACTGTTAGTCGACTACCGCGCGCAGCGCGGGATTTTCGCGGCCTGATGGAAGAGCAGTCGACTGACAGTCGACTCTACCGATGCCGATGCCGATGCCGATGCCGATGCCGATGCCGATGCCGATGCCGATCCCGATCCCGATCCCGATCCCGATCCCGATCCCGATCCCGGTCCCGGTCCCGATCCGGCATCCCGGATCCCGCCCCGTCTCAGCGATACACCACGTAGCGCATCAACAGGAACGACACGCAGGCCAGCCCGCCTTCCACCAGCGGCTTGGCCAGCCACGTGTACTGCAGGCCCAGCGCCTGGTCGACCAGGCTGACCAGCAGCGTGCTCGCTGCGGTCAGCAGCAGCCACAGCCCGAAGAAGCGTGCAAAGCGCTTCCATCCCAGCTTGCGGGTGCCGGCCTCGGCAAAGGTGTAGCGGCCGTTGAGCCAGAAGCCCAGCAGCATGCCGGCCAAGCGACCGGTGATATTGGCCGGCGCGACCGGCATGCCCAGCGCACTGGCGGCCACGAACACCAGCCAATCGACCAGCAGCTGCACGAGCCCGATGACGAGATAGGTGCTTCCCTGGCGGACGAGGCCCATCAGCGTGGTGAAGGAGGCGGGATGCCCATGTTAACGGCCCACGCTCTAGAATCATCTGCAACGAACCACGGACCGCCTTTTCCATGACCCAACCCCTGCACGTCATCATCCTCGCCGCTGGCGCGGGCAAGCGCATGAAGTCGGTGCTGCCGAAAGTGCTGCAGCCGATCGCCGGCCAGCCGATGCTGGCGCATGTGATCGATGTGGCCCGCGAGTTGCAGCCTACGGCGATCCACGTGGTCCATGGCCATGGTGGCGAGGCGGTGCGGCAGTATTTCGCCGACCAGCCCGACCTGCAGTGGGCCGAACAGGCGCAGCAGCTCGGCACCGGCCACGCCGTGGCGCAGGCGATGCCGCAGGTGCCCGATGCGGCGCAGGTGCTGGTGCTGTACGGCGATGTGCCGCTGATCCGTGCGCAGACCCTGCGCCACCTGCTGTCGGAGCCGGGGCGCCTGGCGGTGCTGGTGGCCGAGCTCGATGACCCGACCGGTTACGGCCGCGTGCTGCGCGATGCGGAGGGCAAGGTCGGCTCCATCGTCGAGCAGAAGGACGCCACTGACGACCAGCTGCGCGTGCGCACGATCAATACCGGCATCATCGCCGCCGAGTCGACCGCGCTGCGCCGCTGGCTGTCGCAGCTGTCCAACAGCAACGCCCAGGGCGAGTATTACCTCACTGACGTGTTCGCGTTCGCCGCGAACGAGTACACCCCGGCCGAGATGGCGCTGGTCGCCGATGCGCAGGAGGCCGAGGGGGCAAATGATCCCTGGCAGCTGTCGCAGCTGGAGCGCGCCTGGCAGCGCCGTGCGGTGCGTGCACTGTGCGCACAGGGCGCGCGCGTGCGCGACCCGGCACGCCTGGATATCCGTGGCACCGTCACCGTGGGCAGCGATGTGCTGATCGATGTCGACGTTGTCCTTGAAGGCAACATCGTGCTCGGTGACGGCGTCACCGTAGGCCCGTTCAACAGGCTGAAGGACGTCAACCTGGGGCCAGGCACCGAAGTGCGTGCGCACTGTGATCTGGACGGCGTGGTCACCGAAGGCGCTGCGCAGATTGGCCCGTTCGCACGGCTGCGCCCGGGCACCGTGCTGGCCGATGGCGTGCACGTCGGCAACTTCGTCGAGACCAAGAAGGTCACCCTCGGTGTGGGCAGCAAGGCCAACCACCTCACCTATCTGGGCGACGCGGTGATCGGCAGCAAGGTCAACATCGGTGCAGGAACCATCACCTGCAACTATGACGGCGTAAACAAGTCGACCACCACCATCGGCGACAACGCATTCATTGGCTCCAACAGTTCGCTGGTCGCGCCGGTACTGATCGGCGAAGGCGCGACCATCGCCGCCGGCTCGGTCATTACCCGCAACGCGCCTGATGGCAAGTTGACACTGGCACGTGCACGGCAGGAAACCATCGATGGCTGGAAGCGCCCGCTCAAGAAGGCCTGAGGCACGCATTCCGCACGCCGACGAGCTCGGCCTGCTGCCGGGCATTGAACAGCGCGCTGGCGAACTGCTCAGGGACCACGAAGCCTATCGGGTGTTCACCGGCCACGGCCTGGACCTGGCGACACTGCAGTACGGCCTTGAGCGCGGGCAGTTGTGGGTGGTGGATGCGGCCGGCGGCGGCATTGCCGGCTACGTGCTGGCGGGAGAATTGGCAGGCGAGTTCCATGTGCTGCAGATGGATGTGGATCCTGCACACGGGCGGCAAGGCCATGGCCGCGCGTTGTTGCGCCATGCGTTGGCACAGGCCAGGGCCGACGGCTACGCGTCAGCGGTGCTGACAACGTTGATCGACGTACCGTGGAATGCGCCTTTCTATGCCAGCGAAGGATTCGTTGAAGTGCCGGAGGCGGAGTGGGATGCCGGGCTGCAGTCGGTGATGGCGGAAGAGGCTGCGCTCGGGTTTCCGATGCACCTGCGGGTGGCGATGCGGCGGGTCTGGTAGGTGCCGACCCTGGTCGGCACATCCACGCATGGCGTGGATCCACTGGCAGACCGAGCCAAGTCGGCAACTCACCCCACCGGCAGCAGGATCGAGACGCACAACCCGCCATCGCCACGATTCTGCAGTGACACACGCCCGCCGTGCGCCTCCACGATCTCGCGGGTCAACGCCAGCCCCAGCCCGGTGCCGTTGCGCTTGGTGGAATAGAACGGCATCAGCGCGTTCTGCAGCACCTGCTCGTTCATGCCCTTGCCACGGTCCAGCACATCCAGGCGCAGCCATTGCGGCAACCGCGTCAGCTGCACCTGCACGTCATCATTGGGCGGATCGGCTTCGGCGCCGGCCTCATGCGCGTTCTTCAACAGGTTCAACAACGCCTGCCCGAACTGCGCGATGTCGATGCGGCTACTCAGTTCCTCGTCCGGCTCGCGCTCCATGGTGAACGGAATCTGCTGGCGCAGGCTGGACAGGAAGGGGGCCCAGTGCACGGTCTGCAACTGCGGCTGCGGCAGCTTGGCAAAACGCGCATAGCCGCGAATGAAACCTTCCAGATGGCGCGCCCGGTCTTCGATGGTGGTGAAGATCTCCGGCAGCCGATCGAAGCGCTCGCGCTGCACCAGCACGCCGCCGGAGTGTGCCAGCGAAGCGATCGGTGCCAGCGAGTTGTTCAGCTCATGGCTGATCACCCGGATCACCTTCTTCCACGTCTGCACTTCCTGGCGGCGCAGCTCGGCGGTGAGCAGGCGTACCAGCAACAGGTCGTGCGGACGGCCATTGAGGTGGAAAGAACGACGTGAGAGGTGATAGACCTGTTCGTCATCCTCGTCGCTGTCTTCGCCTTCCGCATGCACCGCGAACAGGCTGTCGCCGCCGCGGGCGATGGCATCGCGCAGTTCCACCGGCACCTGTTCCAGCACGTCCTCCAGGCGCTGTCCTTCCAGCTTCCAGCCGCCATGCAGCAACTTGCGCGCGGCCAAGTTGGAGAACACCACGCGGGCGATGCCATCGCCGCCGGAGGCGATCAGCAGCATCGCCACCGGCGTGTTCTGCACCATTGTGTCCAGCAGCAGCTCGCGTTGCACCAGGCCCTGCCGCTGTGCACGCAGTACATCACCCAGTTCGCGGTGTGCCTGCACCAGGTCGCCGAGCTCGTCATTGCCGGGCCAGTGCACGCCGAAGTTGTATTCGCCGTCGCGATAGCTGCTGGTGGTGCCCGCCAGGGCCCGCATCAGTGACCGCACGGGGGCGGTGGCACGGCGCAGCGTCCACCACATCAGCGACAGCAGGATCAGTGCCGACACGGTGGTCACAACCCAGCCGTGGTCCATCCAGTACGCCAGCAGCCACGGCAACGCGGCGGCCAGCGCCAGCACCGGCAGCAGGCGCAGGAACAGGCGGAAGGTGAACGAACGCCGCTTCATTCGCGTGGGATGCCGTGCCGGTCCATGCGCCGGTACAGCGCCTGGCGGCTCAGGCCGAGTTCGGCGGCGGCCTGGGCGATGACGCCGTGGTTGCGCGCCAGCACATCCTCGATGCGCGCACGGTCAGGATCATTGCCGGCACTGGGCGCCGGTCGCGAAGCAGGTGCGGCACGCGGCAGGTTCAGGTCGGCCACTTCGATGCGGTTGCCGGTCGCCAGCAGCTCGGCGCGCTGGATCACGTTGCGCAGTTCGCGCACGTTGCCGGGCCAGGGATGCCGTTGCAGGGCCGCGGTGGCGGCGCTGGACAGCGGCTTGCCGGCGGTCAGGAAGCGCTCGGCCAGCGGCACGATGTCGCCCGGGCGTTCGGCCAATGGTGGCAGTACCAGTTCCACCGTATTGAGGCGGTAGTACAGGTCTTCGCGGAAGGTGCCGTCGCGGATCATCGCCGGCAGGTCGGCATTGGTCGCACTGACCACGCGGACTTTGACCTGGCGCTCGCGATTGGAGCCAAGACGCTCGAAGCGGCCGGTTTCCAGCACACGCAGCAGCTTCATCTGCCCGCCCAGCGACAGGTTGCCGATCTCATCCAGGAACAGGGTGCCACCATCGGCGGCCTCGAACTTGCCTTCGCGTGCCTTGTTGGCGCCGGTGTACGCACCGGCCTCGGCACCGAACAGTTCGGCTTCGATCAGTTCCGACGGCAATGCGCCGCAGTTGACCGTGATGAACGGGCCCTTGGCCACCAGCGAGTTGGCCTGGATGATCTGCGCGATCTTCTCCTTGCCAGCGCCGTTGGGACCGGTGATCAGCACCGGCAGTTCGGAGCGCGCGACCTGGCAGGCGAGCGCGATGACGCGCTCGCTGGCCGGATCTGCAAAGACCGCGCCACAGAGCTTGTACTTCTCTTCCAGCGCGTTGCGCTGCCGCAGCTCACGCGCGCGCCGCCGGTCCAGCTCGCGGCGTGCCTCGGACAGCTCGAGCAGGTTGTTGACCGTGGTCAGCAGCTTGCGGTCGTCCCAGGGCTTGGCCAGGTAGTCGGCGGCACCGGCCTTGACCAGGTCCACCGCGCTGCTCAGGTGGGTCCAGGCGGTGAGCAGGATCACCGGCAGGTCCGGGTGGCGCGCGCGGATCTGTGCGAACAGCGCTTCGCCCTCCTCGCCGGAGGTGGTGTCCTCGCTGAAATTCATGTCCTGGATCACCAGATCAACCGGCTGCGACTCGAGCAGGGCCAGCCCTTCGGCCGGGCTCTGCGCCTGCAGGGTGTCGATGTCATGCAGGGAGAACAGCACGTCCAGCGCGGTGCCCACGCTGGCGTTGTCGTCGATGATCAGGATCGAAGGCATCAAGCAGTTCTGCAGAAAGGGATGGGCGGCGCCGATGGAGCCGTGTTCGTATCCATACGCCGGGAGAGCCCGGCGCCACCCATCAAGCATAGCCAAAGCCGCGGCGACGAGGGCGGGCTGGTTTCAGCGCCGCGCGGGTGGCGGCGGTGGCGGCGGTGGCGGAGCGACCAGCGCCAGCCGCCACGAGGTGGCGTCCACCGGGACGGTGAGCTCGCGTTTGTCGCGGCGCAGCAACAGGTACGCAGTCGGGGCACTGGAATGCCGCAGCGCATCGGCAAGATGCTCGATCCGCCGCACAGCCGTATCGTCCAGGCGCAGGATGCGGTCGCCGCTGCGCACGCCGAAGCGGGCTTCCGGACGCGCGGCTTCCACCCGTACCTGGCCCTCGGTCGAGCGCAGCGCCAGGCGGGCATCATCCTGGCGCCATTCCAGCGTCTGCGAGCTGCCACCGCCGGCCAGCGCCGGCAGTGGCAGCAGTGCCATCAACAGCATCCGGCAGGCACGCATCTCACGCGCCCCGCGTGGCAACTGCGGGCGGGACCGCTGCCGCGCGCCGGGCCGGCCCGAACACCGCGACCTGGCCCAGCACCCACAGCAGCAGCGCGCCCAGCGGCAGGTAGTACAGGGGCATGCGTGGCAGCTCGTACAGGTTCATCAGTGCCAGATTGATCGCGTAGGCCGCCAGCATGCCCAGCACGATGCCCAGCGAGGCCAGCAGGAAGTTCTCGGTCTGGAAGTAGCGCAGGATCTGCCCGCGGGTGGCACCGAGTGCGCGGCGAATGCCGATCTGCTTGCTGCGCTGCTGCACCCAGAAGCTGGCCAGGCCGATGATGCCCAGTGCGGTGACCACCAGCAGCGAGACGCTGACGGTGATCAGCAGGCCAACCATCGCGCGGTCGTTCTTGAAGAAGTCCTTGCGCTGGTCTTCATAGGTCAGCTTGTCGCGCATCAGCCGGTTGGGGTCGTTGCGCTCCAGTACAGCAGCCCCCGCATCAAGCACCTCCTGGCGGCGTTCCGGCGAAGTGCGCAGCACATAGGTGCCACCCTCGTCGAAGGTGCGCCGCATGGGCAGCAGCATGGAGTTCGTCCAGTTGTCATTCCAGCCGTTGGGCGTGCTGAGCGTGTCGACGATGCCGACCACGTGCAGCGGCTGCTTGCCCATGTAGTAGGTCTTGCCCAGCGCGCTGCCGTTGGGTTCCATCTTGGCGGCGGTGGCCTGGGTGAGGATGACCGGGATGGCGTTTTCCTTGGCGCCCCCCTTGCTGGCGTCTTCGAAGTTCTGGTACTCGCCGGGCAGGAAATCGCGGCCGGCGATCAGGTTGATGCCCATCGTCGCCAGCCCGTTCTCGGACAGGGTGTACATCGAAGCGTTGGTGGTCGGCCGTTCCTGGTCGATCTCCCGCGAGATGCTGCTGCTGGACGAGCCGTTGCGGAAAGGCACCTGGTTGATGATGGTGACGTTGCTGACGCCGGGAAGCGCACGCAATGACGCCAGGTCCTCACGGGTGCGGGCCATGGCATCGGTCTGCTTGCCGATGCCGCTGACGCGGAGCATCACCAGTTCGTTCTCGGCGATGCCGCTGGGCATGCTGATCTTCTCCACGCGCTGGCTGACCAGGAACAGCGCGTTGCAGACGATGGCGCAGGTCAGTGCGACTTCCAGCACGATCAGGGCAGCGGCAGTCTTGTGCCGGCGCAGCGTGCTGAGGATGGGGCGGATGTCCATGGGAGTCCTCGTTCGATTGCTTACTGCGACTTGAGCTGGATGGCCGGAGTGACCTGCATGGCGCGCCAGGCAGGCAGGAAACCGGCGGCAAGGCTGGCGAACAGGGTCAGGCCCAGCGCGAGCAGCAGCATGTTGCCGTCCAGGTGGGCCAGCTTTGCGTACTCCACCGGTTGCTGGCGCACCGCGAACAGGCCGAGCAGGGCCAGGCCGATGCCCAGCACGCCCCCGACCACGCCGACCGCGCCGGCTTCCACCAGGCACTGCAGGAAGATCTGGCCACGGCTGGCACCGAGTGCGCGGCGCACGCCGATCTCTCCACTGCGGCGCAGGAACTTGGCCAGCAGCAGGCCCACCGTGTTGACCAGGCAGACACCCAGGAAACCCAGTGCCAGCCACAGCTGCAGGCGCACGTCGCTGGGCACCGCGCCGTTGAAGTCCAGCCATTCCATCACGGTGCGCAGGCGCACGTTCGGCGGGTGCTTGAAGCGGCCGGCCTGGCGCTGCTGGCTCGAATAGTTCTCCAGGTAGCGGCGGTAGTCGGTGGCCTTGGCCGGGTCCATCTCCACCCAGTACTGCAGCCACGCGCAGGGCGCGTTGAGCGAGTAGCTGTTGCCATCGGGATTCTCGCCGAAGCAGTTCATGTTGCCGTTGCTGCCCAGCTTCAGGTCGAACGAGGTGGAGATCGGCAGCAGCAGGTCTTCGTTCTTGCCGTAGCTGCCGGTGGTCAGGTCGTAGAAGTGCGGCTCCGGGCTCCATTCCTTCATCACGCCGACGATGCGGTAACTCTGGCCTTCCATGCGCAGGTCGCGGCCCACGCTGTTGGCGCCCTGGTACAGCTTGTCGTTGAGCGCCTTGGAAATGACCACCACGCGTGCGCGGCCTTCATCGTCCTCGCGCGTCCAGGGGCGGCCGTACTGCATCGGCACCTCGAACATCGGGAAGAAATCGGCCGAGGTCCAGCGAGTGTCGATGCTGAAGGGCTTGAGGGTGCTGTTGTCCGGTTCGATGGTGCCGCCGCCGCCGCTCATCAGCGCCTGGCGCTCGCCCTTGGCCTCGCGCAGCAGCGCTTCACCGTCGAAGCGGGTCAGCTGGGTTTCCGGTTCCTCCCCGGCGACATAGGCGCCGGTCGCGGCATCGAGCTGCACGTAGAACAGCCGGTCGCTCTTGCCGGGAATCGGGTCACCGGACAGCACATGGAACACGGTCAGGGTGGTCATCGAGGCACCGATGCCGAGGGCGATGGCCACCACCATCAGCGCGGTCAGGACCTTGTTGCGGCGGAAGCTGCGCACCGCCAGTCGGGCGTAGTAGGCGAACATGGCCGGCCCCTCACTCGTTGACGGCGACGATGTGGCGCGGCGGGGTGGCCAGCACCGGTTCGCGCACCAGGTCGGTGACCTGGCCATCGACGATGTGCACGTTGCGCTGCGCACGCGCGGCCAGTTCCGGATCATGGGTGACCATCACGATGGTGGTGCCGGCGGCATTGATCTCCTCCAGCAGTTCCATCACGCCGCGCGCCATCTGCGTATCCAGGTTGCCGGTCGGTTCGTCGGCCAGCAGCAGGCGAGGGCTGCCGGCCAGGGCGCGTGCGATGGCCGCGCGCTGCTGCTGGCCGCCGGACAGCTCATTCGGGTAGTGCTTCATGCGCGAACCCAGGCCGACCTGGGTCAGCGCCTTCTCGATGCGCTCGCGGCGCTCGTTGGCGCTCATCTTCCGATAGCGCAACGGTACGTCGACGTTGTCGAACAGATTCAGATCGGGAATCAGGTTGAAGCCCTGGAAGATGAAGCCGATCTTCTGGTTGCGCAGGCGGCTGCGTGCGTCGTCGCCCAGCGTGCTCACATCCTGCCCGTCCAGCAGGTAGGTACCGCTGGTGAAGGTTTCCAGCAGGCCGGCGATGTTGAGGAACGTGGTCTTGCCGGAACCGGACGGGCCGGTGACGGCGACGAACTCGCCTTCCTTGACCTGCAGTTCCAGCGAGCGCAGAGCGTGGGTCTCCACCTGTTCGGTACGGAAGACCTTGGCGACCGAACGCATTTCGAGCATGTACATGGGGTGTCCTCTCTCCAGGATTCAGGTATCAGGTGTCAGTTGACGGAGACGCGTTCGGCGTCCTTGAACAGGTCGCTGCCGGAGACCACGATGCGGTCGCCTGGCTGCACACCGGACTTGATTTCCACTTCGCCCAGGCTGCTGACGCCCAGTTCCACCGGACGGCGCACGGCGGTGCGGCCATCCATCACGTAGGCCATGCCGTTGCCCTGTTCGACGAACGGGCCGCGCTCGACCTTCAGCACGTCCTTGCGGGTATCGAGCAGCACGCGCACCGACATCCGCTGGCTCTGGCGCAGGCCTTCGGGCTGCGCGCTGGCAAAGCGCACGCGGGCGTTGACCTCGCCGTTGACCACTTCCGGCGATACTGCGCTGATCTCGCCCGGGAACGGCTGGCCGTTGCCACCGGTCAGCTGGGCCGGCATGCCGATCGCCAGGTCGCGGGCGAAGCTCTCCGGCACCTTGATCTCGACCTCGAACTTGGACAGGTCGACTACGCCCAGCACCGGCGCGTTGGCGGCCAGGTTGGTGGACTGCACGGCCTGCACCTGGCCAACCTGGCCATCGAAGGGCGCGCGCAGCGTCAGCGCATCGACCTGGCGTTGCACTTCGGCCACCACCGCTTTCTGGCGGTCGGCCAGCAGGCGCTTGTTGCGGGCATCCAGGTCGGCGCCCTGGCTCTGCAGGCGCGCATCGGTGGTGGCGTTGGCCAGGGCGATGTCGGCTTTCTTCAGCGAATCCTTGGCCTTGGCCAGGTCGATCTGCGGTACCGCGCCGCCGTCGTAGCCGCGCTGGTAGCGCTGCAGGTCACGGTCGGCGGCCTGACGCTCGATGGTGGCCTGGTCGGTTTCCTTGCGGGACTTGGCGCGGGCCAGGGTCGCGTCCAGCGCGGCGCGGCTGGCCTCGGCTTCCAGCCCGGCCAGCGTTGCCTGTTCCTGGGCCAGCTTGCTGCGCAGTTCCGGGCTGTCGATGATCGCCAGCTCCTGGCCCTTCTTGACCACGTCACCGGCGACCACCTTCAGGTCCACGGTACCGGCCGAGATGGCATACAGGATCGGGCTGTTGGCGGCGATCACGCGGCCGTCGGCGGCGATGTCGCGCACCAGGTCGCCGCGCTTCACTTCGGCGATGCGCACGCGGCTGCTGTCGAAGGAGCGGCTGGCATTGGACCAGGCATGTACCGCCCAGCCGATGCCCGCCAGCAGCGCGATGGCACCCAGCGCCGGCCAGCGATAGCGGTGCCAGGCCACGCGGGAGGTGCCGGCCGGGGCGGTGGAAACGATCTGGTCCTGTGCGGAGGTGTCGCGGATCATCGGATGCGTGCCTGACGGTGGTAACCAGTACCAAGCAGGTTGCGTGCCAACCTTATTTCCTTTTGGTTCAATAGGTTGGATGAGGAGGCGAAGTGTCCGGGTGTCCGCGGACACCTTTCCGGACACTTTCATTAAGCGGACAGGAGGGCGACGCCGGACGCGCGGGCTAGAATGCGCCGATCGTCTTCAAGGAAACGCGTGACATGTGTGGAATCGTGGGTGCGATCGCTGATCGCGACGTGGTGCCGGTACTGATCGAGGGGCTGAAGCGTCTTGAATACCGTGGTTACGATTCCTCGGGTATTGCGGTAGTCGACCAGGATGAGCGCCGCGATGTACGCCGCGTGCGTCGTACCGGTCGTGTGTTGGAAATGGCCACCGCGGCCGAGGCAGAGGGCTTCAATGCGGTGCTGGGCATCGGCCACACCCGCTGGGCCACCCACGGTGGTGTCACCGAGGCCAACGCGCATCCGCATATCAGCCATGGCGTGGCGCTGGTGCACAACGGCATCATCGAGAACCATGAGGAGCAGCGCGAGAAGCTGCGTGCGCTGGGCTACACCTTCGAGTCGCAGACCGATACCGAAGTCATCGCCCACCTCATCCACCACCACCTGAAGGACGGCGATGACCTGCTGGTGGCGCTGCAGCACACGGTGAAAGAGCTGACCGGTGCCTATGCGCTGGCCGTGGTCAGCCGCGCCGAGCCGGAGCGCTTCGTCTGCGCGCGCATGGGCTGCCCGCTGCTGATCGGCCTGGGCGAGGGCGAGAATTTCGTCGCCTCCGACGTCTCGGCGGTGATCTCGGCCACCCGCAAGGTGATCTTCCTGGAAGAGGGCGACACCGCCGAGATCCGTCGCGATGGCGTGCGCATCTTTGACGAGCATGACCAGCCGGTCGAGCGCGACGTGCATCTGTCCGATGTGTCGCTGGCCTCGCTGGAGCTGGGTCCGTACCGCCATTTCATGCAGAAGGAAATCCACGAACAGCCGCGTGCGCTGGGCGACACCATCGAAGCGGCGATCGACGCCGGTGGCTTCCCGGCCGAGCTGTTCGGCAAGAACGCCGAGGCGGTGCTGTCGGGCATCGAGGGCGTGCAGATCATTGCCTGCGGCACCAGCTACTACGCAGGCCTGACCGCGCGCTACTGGATCGAGGCCATCGCCGGCCTGCCGTGCAGCGTGGAGATTGCCAGCGAGTACCGCTACCGCGCCGCTTATGCGAACCCGAAGCATCTGGTCGTGACCATTTCCCAGTCCGGCGAAACGCTGGATACGATGGAGGCACTGAAGTACGCCAAGGCGCTTGGCCACAAGCACACGCTGTCGATCTGCAACGTGCCGGAAAGCGCGATTCCGCGCGCCAGCGAGCTGGTCTGCTACACCCGTGCCGGCGCCGAGATCGGCGTGGCTTCGACCAAGGCCTTCACCACCCAGCTGGCCGCGCTGTTCCAGTTGACCGTGGTGCTGGGCAAGCTGCATGGCCGCATCGACGCGGCGCAGGAAGCGGATTACCTGGAGCAGCTGCGCTTCCTGCCGGGCAGCGTGCAGCACGCGCTGAACCTGGAACCGCAGATCGCGGCGTGGGCCGAACGCTTTGCGCGCAAGTCCAATGCGCTGTTCCTGGGCCGTGGCCTGCATTACCCGATCGCGCTGGAGGGCGCGCTCAAGCTCAAGGAGATTTCCTACATCCACGCCGAGGCCTACCCGGCAGGTGAGCTGAAGCATGGTCCGCTGGCGCTGGTGGACGAGGATATGCCGGTGGTGGTGATCGCCCCCAACGACAGCCTGCTGGAAAAGGTGAAGTCGAACATGCAGGAAGTGCGCGCGCGTGGCGGCGAGCTGTTCGTGTTCGCCGACCAGGACAGCAACTTCAACGCGTCCGAAGGCGTGCACGTGATTCGCACCCCGCGCCACGCCGGCGTGCTCAGCCCGATCGTGCACACCATCCCGGTGCAGCTGCTGGCCTACCACACTGCGCTGGCACGCGGCACCGACGTGGACAAGCCGCGCAACCTGGCCAAGAGCGTGACGGTGGAGTAATACCCATCGCTCCGGTTGGATGCTGCAAGCGAAGGGGCCCCGCGTGGGCCCTTTCGTTTGGCCGGACAGTGCGAAGTGGGATTGCCGCCGGGTGTTCTGTCCGCTGTCGGCAGCGGGCAATCAATCTTTAATGCGCAACTGCGCTTGTATTCAGCGGCGGTTTCAGCCGCGGTGCCATTCTCTGGATCGTCAGCTGGTTCCCACGACGAACTGTCCTATCGATGCCGGTAGTGACCGATGGTCGCAGTCGTAGAATCGATTTGACCGAGGTCCGGGTTGAGCGGTTGAACCCCCACCTCGTTCGCGTTGCAGCACGTCGTCTGCCGATGCCTCCCATGCGGCAGACGGGTGCGCCAGACGTGCGCTGAAAGGTCTGTTCCCGGGGAGGGGGCGTATCGGAAGAGCACACTTTTTTGACTTCAGTGACCTGCACCAGGAAACAAGAATGAACGTCCGCGAACTCCTGCAATCCAAGAAAGAAGCTGTCATCACCATCGATGCCGAAGACACCATCGGTGCCGCCGCCCACAAGATGAGCGCGAACAGGATCGCTGCGCTGGTGGTGATGAAGGACGATGCCCCGGTCGGCATCATCTCCGAGAAGGACATCGTGCGCACCCTGGCCGACGATGGCCCGCAGGCCGGCCGCCGGGTGATTTCCAGCCTGCCGTCCACGGGCCTGGAGGGCATTGCGCCGGACGCCACGCTGAAGCAGGCCATGTCGCTGATGACGTACTCGCGTCGCCGTCACCTGATGGTGACCGACGGCAACCAGCTGGTCGGCATCCTCAGCCTGGGCGATATCGTGAAGAACCTGCTGGGCGAGCTGGAACTGGAAAAGGCCGTGCTGCAGGACATCTACATGGCCGCCCACTGAGGGCTGCAGCGCTGGAAACAGAGAAGCCGGGCATTGCCCGGCTTCTTCGTTCACGGCGTCGGTGAAGTCAGAACGTCACCTTCACCGAGTCGGCACTGTAGTTCGCCGGGCCGTGGTAGACCACTTCGATGTTGTTGCCATCGGGGTCGAGCACGAAGGCGCCGTAGTAGCCCGGGTGGTAGGGGCGCTCGCCCGGTGCACCGTTGTCTGTGCCACCGGCGGCGATGGCAGCGGTGTGGAAGGCATCGACCGTGGCGCTGTCGCGGGCCTGGAAGGCTAGATGATGGCGGCCGGTCAGCTGGCCGGCGGCGGCACGGCTGCTGGCGCTGGAAATGAACAGCTCGTCGGCCCAGAAGAAGTCCGGCCCTTCGCCGCCGAGTGGGATGCCGATCGTATCGAACACTGCCTGGTAGAAGCGGCGGCTGGCGGCCAGGTCGCGCACCACCAGCTGGATGTGGTCGATCAGGCGGCCACGGTGCAGTTCCATCGTTTCCATACGAACCTCTTCAAAAAGGGGACGGAGTCGGTAGCGCCGGGCCGTGCCCGGCGAGCGCGCAGCGCGGCCTGCTCAAGGCCGCCGGGCATGGCCCGGCGCTACCGGAATTGTGCCCCTTTCCGGGTCAGACGTTGGCGATGATCTCGACCCAGTAGCCGTCCGGGTCCTTGATGAAGGCCAGGTTCTTCATGCGACCGTCGGTCAGCCGCTTCTGGAAGGTTACCCCGAGGTCCTCGAAGCGCTGGCAGGCCGCCTCGATGTCCGGCACCGACACGCAGATGTGGCCGAAGCCGCGCGGGTCGCTGTTGCCGTCGTGGTAGACCGCGCCGTCCTGGGTTTCGGTGCCGTGGTTGTGGGTCAGTTCCAGCACGCCCGGCAGGCCGGCCATCCACACGCGGCGCTGGCTGTCGTCTTCCGGTACCACCACGCCGGCCGGGAGGTAGGCCAGGAAGTACAGGCTGAACTGGGCCTCCGGGAAGTCGCGCTTGTCGATCAGCTGGTAGCCGAGCACGCGGGTGTAGAAGTCCAGCGAGGCGGTGATGTCCTTCACACGCAGCATGGTGTGGTTGAACACGAAGCCGGTGGTTTCGGCCGGGGCCTGGGCGGCGACGCCGGGGACATCGCGCAGGGCGGGAATGGTCATGGGGGGAGGTCCTTCAGACAGGGCCGTTGCCGGCCGGATGGGGGCATTCTACCGGCCAGCACCTGACGGTACCGCGACGTACAATGGCCGGATCGCACCGTTCCGTCCTGACAACGATTGCCCGCCATGTCGCAGCGTGAATGGGTGGCCGCCGCCATCCGCAAGATTGAAGCCGATTTCAACCGCTCCGCCGATACCCACCTGATCCCGCTGGCGCTGCCCGGGTTCGAGGGCATCGATGTGTACCTGAAGGATGAGTCGAGCCATCCCACCGGCAGCCTCAAGCACCGGCTGGCGCGCTCGCTGTTCCTGTATGCGCTGGCCAATGGCTGGCTGCGCGAAGGGCGACCGGTGATCGAAGCGTCCAGCGGCTCGACGGCGGTGTCCGAAGCCTATTTCGCGCGCCTGCTCGGCCTGCCGTTCATTGCGGTGATCCCGGCCACCACCTCGCCTGAAAAGATCGCCGCGATCGAGTTCCAAGGCGGCCGCTGCCACCTGGTCGAACGCGCCTGCGACCTCAACTGTGATTCGGAAAAGCTGGCCCGTGAAACCGGTGGCCACTTCATGGACCAGTTCACCTACGCTGAGCGCGCGACCGACTGGCGTGCCAACAACAACATCGCCGAGTCCATCTTCAAGCAGATGGCCGAAGAGCCCAGCCCGGTTCCGGAATGGATCGTGTGCAGCCCCGGCACCGGCGGCACCGCCGCCACCCTGGGCCGCTATGTCAGCTACCGCCGCCACGACACCCGCATCCTGTGCGCGGACCCGGAAGTGTCGGTGTTCTTCGACGGCTACCGGGCCGCCGTGGCCGGTGAACAGGACTGGCGCGACCTGACCTGCAGTGGTGGTTCGCGCGTGGAAGGCATCGGCCGGCCAAGGGTGGAGCCGAGCTTCATCCCGACCAGCGTCGATGCGATGGTCAAGGTACCCGACGCGCTGAGCCTGGCTGCGATGCGCCATGTCAGCCGCCAGCTCGGCCGACGCGTCGGTGGCTCCACCGGCACCAACTTCATCGGCGTGCTGCAGGCGGCACAGTGGATGCGCGAGGCGGGCCACCAGGGCAGCATCGTCAGCATCCTGTGCGACAGCGGCGAGCGTTATGCGCAGAGCTACTACGATCCGGCGTGGTACGCGCGCCAGGGCATTGATGTCGACGGCGCCGACGCACAGCTGGCCGCTGCGGTGGCCGGGCAGGGACTGCCCGAATTGCCGTGGTGCAGCCTGGAAGCGTTGTAGGACGGCCGACGTTGTCGCCGGGCCATGTCGGCGTCCGCGACGGTGTCTCAGTAACCCGCTGCGGTGAAGGCGTCGAGCACCGCGTCGCGCAGTGCATCGGGCAAGGCCTCGATGTCCATCGCGCGGTCATCCAGGTGCAGGGTGGGATCCAGGATGCTGGCGCGGCCCTGGGCCAATGCCTGCAACCACAGCAGCACGCAGATCACGAACTCGCGCTCATGGCCCAGCTGCAGCTGGCTGGCGCCGCGCTCGATCACTTCGAACGGGTACCACTCCTGGCTTTCATTGAACGTGCCGCCCTGCTGCAGCACCGCCTGCAACTGCTGCAGGTGGCGCGGGGCGTCGTCGCCGGCATCGCACAGCGCGGCGATCCAGGCCAGTTCGGCCGCGCTGGCAGACAGTGCCAGCGACCGCGCCGGTGAGGCGGATGCAACTGCAGCCAGACCTTCCATGTGGGGCCTCGTTCGGTACGTGCCGCTGCGGACTCCCCCGCATCCAGAGCTTCGGGGGGCGCGCGTAAGGCCGATGTGAATGCCGTGCCCCCTTGTCAGCCGCGCCCGGCAGCGCCATATCTGGAGGGCTGCCCGGGTGCCGGGCCCGTATCCTGGAGATCTGCCGTGACCGTTGCCAACCCCCTGCTCGATTTTTCCGGCCTGCCGCGCTTCGAGGCGATCCGCCCCGAGCACGTCGCGCCGGCGCTGGATGTGCTGCTGGCCGAGGCCGAAGCCGCCGTCAGCGCGGCCGAGCAGGTGCAGCCGGTGCGTTGGGAGACCTTCGTCACCCCGTTGGACGACGCGACCGAGCGACTGTGGCGCGCCTGGGGCCTGGTCGGCCACTTGCAGGGCGTGGTCAACACCCCGGAACTGCGCGAGGCCTACAACAGCAACCTGCCGCGGGTGACCCGCTTCGCCAGTGCGCTGGGGCAGAACCTGGCGCTGTATCGGCAGTACCAGGCGCTGGCCGCCAGCCCGGAGGCGGCGCATTTCGATGAAGCCCAGCGCAAGGTGCTGGACAACACCCTGCGCGACTTCCGCCTGGGCGGCGCCGAGCTGGCGCCCGAGGCCCAGCAGCGTTTTGCTGCGATCAAGGACGAACTGTCGGCGCTGTCGGCGAAGTTCTCGCAGAACGTGCTCGACGCTACCGATGCCTGGTCGCTGATCATCGAAGACGAAGCGCGGCTGAAGGGCCTGCCGGAAGACGTGAAGGCCACCGCGCATGCCGCAGCACGGAAGGACGGCAAGGCCGGCTGGAAACTGACCCTGCAGATGCCGTGCTACTTGCCAGTGCAGACCTGGGGCGAGGACCGCGACCTGCGCGAGATCCTGTACCGCGCCAGCGCCCAGCGTGCGTCCGAATTCGGCGATGACGCACTGGACAACAGCGGCAACATCGACCGCATCCTGGCCCTGCGCGCCGAACTGGCTGCGTTGCTCGGCTTCGATTCGTACGGCCATTACTCGGTGGCGACCAAGATGGCGCAGGACCCGGCCGAAGTGCTCGGTTTCCTGCGTGACCTGGCCTCGCGCGCCAAGCCGTTCGCGGCCAGGGACCGCGCCGAGCTGGAGCAGTTCGCACGCGAGCAGCTGGGCATCGATGCCCTGCAGGCCTGGGACCTGGCGTTCGCCGCCGACCGCCTGAAGCAGGCGCGTTACAGCTATTCCGAGCAGGAGGTGAAGCAGTATTTCACCGAGCCGAAGGTGCTGGGCGGCCTGTTCTCGGTGATCGAGCAGCTGTATGGCCTGCATGTGCAGGAGGACAGCGCGCCGGTCTGGCACGAAGACGTGCGCTTCTTCCGCCTGGTCGATGCGCAGGGCGCGCTGGTCGGCCAGTTCTACCTGGACCTGTACGCACGCGAGGGCAAGCGCGGCGGGGCGTGGATGGATGATTGCCGCAACCGTCGCGTGCGCGGCGACGGCAGCGTGCAGACGCCGCTGGTCTACCTGGTGTGCAACTTCGGCCGGGGTGCCAACGGCAAGCCGGCCACCTTCAGCCACAACGAAGTGACCACGCTGTTCCATGAGATGGGCCACGGACTGCACCAGCTGCTGACCCGCATCGGCGAACTGGGCGTGGCCGGCATCAACGGCGTGGAATGGGATGCGGTTGAGCTGCCCAGCCAGTTCATGGAGAACTTCTGCTGGGAATGGGACCACCTGCAGGCGATGACCGCGCACGTGGACAGTGGCGAGCCGCTGCCGCGCACGCTGTACGAGCGCATGCTGGCCGCGCGCAACTTCCACAGCGGCATGGCCACCGTCCGCCAGCTGGAGTTCGGCCTGTTCGACATGCTGCTGCACAGCCAGTTCGAGCCAGCGCAGGACAGCGTGCTGGCGCTGCTCGACCGCGTGCGCGCGGAAGTGGCGGTGAACCACCCGCCGGCCTGGAACCGCTTCCCGCACCAGTTCAGCCACATCTTTGCGGGCGGTTACGCCGCGGGCTACTACAGCTACAAGTGGGCCGAGGTGCTCAGCGCCGACGCCTATGCCGCGTTCGAGGAAGCGCCACAGGCACTGGCGGAAACCGGTGCACGCTTCCGTGATGAGATCCTGTCGCGCGGTGGCAGCCGCCCGGCGGCGGAGAACTTCAGGGCTTTCCGCGGCCGTGCACCGCAGATCGACGCGCTGCTGCGTCACTCGGGCATGGCGTAAGGCGTCGGGTAGGTGCCAACCTTGGTTGGCACTTCACCGCCCTCCACGCATGGCATGGATCTACCGGAACGCCGGCCAACGGCCGGCACTACCGGTGGTGGGTCATTCGGCGTAGATCATCTTCCGGGTCATGCCGCCGTCGACGATGAAATCCTGGCCGGTGCTGAAACCGGACAGTGATGACAGCAGGTATACGGCCAACGCACCGATGTCCTCCGGCTGGCCGACGCGGCCGACCGGGTGTTGCGCATGGTCGGTGGCCGAATACTCCGGTGCGTGTCGCCGTGAGGGTGCCTGCCACTCGCTGGTGCCGATCCAGCCCGGGCTGATGCTGTTCACCCGCACCGCCGGGCCGGCGCTGATCGCCAGCGCATGGGTGAAGGCCACCAGGCCACCCTTGGCCGCCGCATAGGCCTCGCTGTGCGCTTCGGATTGCCAGGCGCGGGTCGAGGCGATGTTGATGATCGCACCGGCGGCGCTGGCGGTCAGCGCCGGCAACGCATGCTTGCTGCACAGGAACGCGCCGTGCAGCGAAGACAGCCGGCGCTGCCACTCGTCCCAGTCCATGTCCTGCAGCAGCGTGCCGTGCGGGCTGACAATCCCCGCGTTGTTGACCAGCCCGTCGATGCGGCCGAAACGCTGCAGGGCCACGGCGATGAAGGCGCGTACGCTGGCTTCGTCGGTGACGTCCAGGCGCTGGAACACGGCATCCTCACCACGCTGCCATTCCGCCAGGCACGCCTCGCCGGCCTCCATGTCGAGGTCGCCGATCAGCACGCGGCCACCGGCGCCGAGCACGGCCTGCGCGATGCCACGGCCGATGCCGTTGGCACCGCCGGTGACCAGCACCACCTTGCCCGACAGCGGCGCGGCCGGCCAAGCGGCAACCGGCGGTACCGTGCTCACGACAGGTCTTCGCCACGCAGGCGGCGATGCCAGCCGTCCACGCCGATGCGGTCCAGGGTCTGGATGTTGCGCTCGACGATCACATCCGGATCCGGATAGACGTCCACCGCGCGCGCCACGCTGTCTTCGCGCAGCAGGTGCAGGGTGGGGAAGGGCGCACGGTTGGTGTAGTTGCTGGCATCGCCCGGCGCCACGCCTTCGAACTGGTAGTCCGGATGGAAGCTGGCCACCTGCAGGATGCCCTGCAGGTCCAGTGCCTCGATCGCCGCATCGGCGTTGTCGAGGAAGTCGTTGTAGTCGAGGAAATCGGTCAGCACCTGCGGATGCACGATCAGCGTGGTATCGATCTGCTCGGCCGGCGTATCGCGCAGCAGGACCAGTTCCTCGGCCAGCTGCTCAACCAGGGCTTCCGTGGTGGTCGCATCGCTGAGCACGATGCGGACCTGGTCCTTCACATACACCGCCTTGGCGAACGGGCACAGGTTCAGGCCGATGACGATGCGTTCCAGCCACAGGCGGGTGGCGGCGATCGGGTCCTCGGTGGGCAGTTGGGCGTCGGTCATGGCGGGCACGTCGGCTGGCGGGGCGGACATTGTAGGCGCGTCGCTTGCAACGCGCCGTCGTACCGCAGGTGCCGGCGCCGGGCCATGCCCGGCGGCCAGATCAATCGCGGAAATTGTTGAACTGCAGCGGCAGCTCGAACTTGCCGGCCTTGAGCACGGCGATGGCGTCCTGCAGGTCATCGCGCTTCTTGCCCTGCACGCGCAGCTTGTCGCCATTGATCTGGCTTTCAACCTTCAGCTTGGCCTCCTTCAGCGCAGCGGCGATCTTCTTGGCGACCTTCTGCTCGATGCCCTGCTTGACGGTGATTTTCTGCCGGGCCTGGGCCAGGTTGGTCTCGATGTCGCCGAATTCGAGGCTGAGCACATCGATGCCGCGCGCGGCCAGGCGTGCACGCAGGATGTCGTTCATCTGCTTGAGCTGGAACTCGGTCGGGGCGAACTGGTTGATCACATCGCCATCGCGCTCGAACTTGGCATCCACGCCCTTGAAATCGAAGCGGGTGGCCAGTTCGCGGTTGGCCTGGTCGATGGCGTTGGTCAGTTCGTGGGTGTCGACTTCGGACACGACGTCGAAGGAAGGCATGGCGATGCTCCGCAGGATTCAGTGGCAGCCATTCTATCGCGAGGGCCCTATGCCCGCCCTTTATAGCGCCGAGCCCACGCTCGGCTGCTTTGTGAAGAGCAGCCGAGCGTGGGCTCGGCTCTACAGAAAGCGACGACCGGGCGATAATGGGCCATGAACGTGCAACGCTCTCCCTCGCGCGCAGTGGCCTGGATGGTCGCTGCGGTCGCCTGCTTCTCGCTGATGGACGCCGGCATGAAGCAGTTGTCGGCCAGCTATCCCACCCTGGAAGTGACCTTCCTGCGCGGCGCGGCCTCGTTGCCGTTCGTGCTGGTCTGGGTGCTGGCCAGCGCCGGGCCGCGTTCACTGGTGCCGCGCCGCTGGGGGCTGCACCTGCTGCGTGGTGCGCTGGGCATGGCGATGATCGGCTGCTTCGTGTTCGCCCTGCGCGACCTGCCGCTGTCCACTGCCTACACCATCTATTTCGTTGCCCCGCTGCTGATCGCTGCGCTGTCGGTGCCGCTGCTGGGCGAACGGGTCGGGCCGCGGCGCTGGGTGGCCATCGGCATCGGCCTGGTCGGCGTGCTGGTCGTGCTGCGGCCGGGCGTGGACGGCTTCATTTCGGTGCCTGGGCTGATGGTGCTGGCCGCGGCCACCGCCTATGCCGTAGCCGCGATCACGGTCAGCCTGCTGACCCGCACCGATACCTCGCAGTCGATGGTGGTCTGGTTCCTGGTGATCATGGCCATCGGTGCCGGCCTGCTGGCCCTTCCCGGCTGGGTGCCACTGCAACTGGCACATGCGCCGCTGATCGGCGGCATGGGCCTGGCCGGAGCGCTGGGCCAGATCGCCCTGACCAGGGCCTTCCAGCTGGGCGAGGCCTCGATGATCGCGCCGCTGGAGTACAGCGGGCTGGTCTGGGTGATCGGCTGGGACCTGGCGTTCTGGGGCCAGCTGCCCGATGGCTATACCTGGGTGGGGGCGGCGATCATCGTTGCATCCGGCCTGTACCTGCTGCATCGCGAGCGGGTGAACCGGCAGGAGCCGCCGAAGCCGTTGGACCACCCCTGAGCCGGGGTAGGGCCGGCCGGCGGCCGGCAACCCCTCGCGCCGGAGGGACCGCTGCAGGTGCCGGCCAGCGGCCGGCGCTACCGCGGGCAGCGGCTTAGAACCAAAAGGAATAACATTCTGGCCCATGGCGCGGGCGCGCGACCGCCTGCGCTGGTAGGCTGCACGCCCCCTTCCGTCACCCAGCCGGTGAGCCACGCCCGTGATCGAGTTCCAGCGCCTGCACAAATCCTATGCCGTTGCCGGCCGCGCAGTGAGCGCGCTGCAGCCGCTGGACCTGACCATCGAGGCCGGTGAGGTATTCGGCATCATCGGCCATTCCGGCGCCGGCAAGTCGACGCTGATCCGCATGATCAACCGCTTGGAAGAACCCAGTGGTGGGCGTCTGCTGATCGGTGGCGAGGATGTCACCGCACTGGACGCGGACGGCCTGCGCGCGCTGCGCCGGCGCATCGGCATGATCTTCCAGCACTTCAACCTGCTGTCGTCGCGCACGGTGGCCGGCAACGTCGCCTTCCCGCTGGAGCTGGCCGGCACGCCGAAGGCGGAGATCGACGCACGCGTGGTCGAGCTGCTGCAGACCGTTGGCCTGGAAGCGCATGCGCAGAAGTATCCGGCGCAGCTGTCCGGTGGCCAGAAGCAGCGCGTCGGCATTGCCCGCGCACTTGCAACGCGTCCGCAGATCCTGTTGTGCGACGAGGCCACCAGTGCGCTCGATCCGCAGACCACGGCATCGGTGCTGTCGCTGCTGTCGAAGATCAATCGCGAGCTGGGCCTGACCATCGTGCTGATCACCCACGAGATGGACGTGATCCGCCGCGTCTGCGACCGCGTCGCCGTGCTCGACGCCGGCCAGATGGTCGAGACCGGGCCGGTCACCCGGGTATTCCTGCATCCACAGCATCCGACCACGCGCCGTTTCGTCAGCGAATCGGAGCACATGGACGAAGGTGCGCTGCATCGCGATTTCGATGCCGTCGGTGGCCGCATCGTGCGGCTGACGTTCCTCGGTGGCGACACCTACGAACCCCTGCTCGGCAGCGTCGCGCGGCAGACCGGGGTCGACTACAACATCCTGTCCGGCCGTATCGACCGGATCAAGGACACCCCGTATGGCCAGCTGGTCGTCGCCCTGGTGGGCGGTGACCAGTCCGCCGCGCAGGCCGCGTTCGTGGCCGCCGGCGTGCACGTTGAGGAACTGCGTCGATGATCATCGCTACTGCCGGCGGCTTCTTCCGCCACCTGGATGCGGACAAGTGGGTGGATATCGGCAAGGCCACCCTCGAGACGCTGCTGATGATGGCCGGCTCGCTGCCGCTTACCCTGGCCATCGGCCTGCCGATGGGCGTGCTGCTGTACGTGTTCGGCGCGCCGCAGATGAAACGCCGGCCACTGGCCTATGGCGCGCTGGCGATCGTGGTGAACCTGCTGCGTTCGGTACCCTTCATCATCCTGATGGTGGTGTTGATCCCGGTGTCGCTGTGGTTGATGGGCCAGTCGATCGGCGTGCTCGGCACGTTGCCGGCGCTGGTCATCGGTGCGGCGCCGTTCTACGCGCGCCTGGTGGAAACCGCGCTGCGCGAAGTGGACCGCGGCGTGGTCGAGGCCGCGCAGTCGATGGGTGCCACCACCTGGCAACTGGTCACCCGGGTGCTGCTTCCCGAGGCGCGGCCGGGCCTGATTGCCGCCGCCACGGTCACTACCGTTGCTCTGGTTGGCTTCACTGCCATGGGCGGCGCGATCGGTTCCGGCGGCCTGGGCGACCTGGCGCTGCGCGAAGGCTACCAGCGCAACCGCACCGACGTGGCCCTGGTTACCGTGGTGGTGCTGCTGATCCTGGTGCAGCTGCTGCAGATGCTCGGCGACCGCCTGGTCGCGCACTACACCCGCAAGTAGCCCGCCTCAGATAGTGCCGGCCGCTGGCCGGCAACGATGCGCTGCTCCAGGTGTGCCGGAGCTGCCGGCCAGCGGCCGGCACTACATCTGCGCCCGGCGCTCTCTCAACGCACGTTGGGTACTTCGTAACCCAGCTTGCCGACCTGCTCCGGGCGCTGTGGCACACGCTTGAGCTTGTCGGTGTTCACCCCGTATTCGTCACGCAGGCGCTCGGCCAGTTCCTTGTAGAGGCCCTTGTCCATGTCCGGTGTGCGCGAGAAGATCCAGGCCATCTCGCGGCCCGGGTAGCCGATCAGTGCCCAGGAATAATCCGGTGCTACTTCCAGCACCCGTGAATGGGTAGGCACCACGCGATAGAACCAGGTGCGCCAGCCGTGATTGCCGCTGTCCGGATCGACACTGGCGCGTGCGCGGATCTCCTGCAGGGGTTCGCCGAAGCCATCACGATAGCGGTAGGTGATGCCGACCTTGTGCGCGTCGCGCAGTTCGTACTCGTTGACGCTGGCCACATGGCCGCGCTCGACGAAGTTCGGCACGCGGCCAATCACGTACCAGGTACCCATGAAGCGCTTCAGGTCGATCGGCGCATCCGGGTCGGCGACGCGTGGGGCGCTGGCACGGGGCGATGGCGGCTCGCTGGCGGCCACGGCGGGGCCCGCCAGGGACAGGGCCAAGAGCATGGCGCAGAGCGGGCGGATCGAAGTCATGCGGGAGCGGGCTCAGGAGGGCTTTGCGTGAGCATGGTCGACTGAGCGTGCGCGATCCGTCAATGGTGTCGCAGCCTTTGAGAAGGGCATTGACCAAGCTGTGTTGCACTGTCTACCGGAGAAGCCCCATGAACGCACGTTCCGTCCGTCGCCCTGCAGCTGAACGCGTCAGCCTTGAACGTGCCGACCCGCGCCTGCTGCGCAGCGTGCGGCAGTTGGCCCTGGCCGGTGTGGCACTGGTCCTGGTCTGGCCGGCCGCGCGTGGTAGCAGCGCATGGCTGGGCTGGTTGCCGATGTGGCTGGTGGGCATGCCGCTGGTGGCCTGGTGGGCGCTGCTGCGCTTCCCGTTGCCTCGCCTGTCGTGGCTGCGGCGGGCGCGTCACACCGGTGGACAGGCGGACCGACGCGGTGGCGGTGCGGCCCGCCGCCGTCGGGGCGCCACCGCCGCGGCCTGACCTTCGACACGGGGGCGACAGCGGTGATCCATGCTAGCGTTCCAGGGCTTATGACTGCCTGGAGCTGCAATGTCACGATTCGCTTCCGCCTGCCTGTTGGCTGGCATGATGACCGCTGCCTCGGTGGGGACCGCCGTGGCCGCTGAAGACACCGACCGTTACGCCTGGCTCGAAGACGTAACCGGCGACAAGCCGCTGGCCTGGGTCAAGGAACAGAACGCCAAGTCCGAGGCGCGCCTTGCGCAGACCCCGGCATTCAAGCAGATGGAAGCCAGCATCCGCGAGGTGCTCGACTCCGATGCCAAGATTCCCGCCGTGCAGAAGATCGGCGACTACTACTACAACTTCTGGAAGGACCAGCAGCACGAGCGTGGCCTGTGGCGACGCACCACCCTGGCCGAATACCGCAAGGCCTCGCCGCAGTGGGAAACCGTGCTCGACCTGGATGCACTGAACAAGGCCGAGGGTGAGAACTGGGTCTGGCACGGCGCCGATTGCCTGCGCCCGGACTACAGCCGTTGCCTGATCGCGTTGTCGCGCGGCGGCGCCGATGCCGACGTCACCCGCGAATTCGACCTGGCCAACAAGACCTGGATCAAGGATGGCTTCTTCCGTCCGGAGTCGAAGGGCGGCCTCAACTGGATCGACCGCGATACCGTGTTCGTCTACACCGACTTCGGTGCCGGCTCGATGACCACCTCCGGCTACCCGCGCGTGGCCAAGCTGTGGAAGCGTGGCACTCCGATGGCCTCGGCCACGACGGTTTACGAAGGCAAGCCGGAAGACATGTACATCGCGGCGACGCACGATGACACTCCGGGCTTCGAACGCAACCTGGTCAGCCGCACGCTCGCCTTCTACAACAACGAGATCTATCTGCGCGGTGACGATGGCACGCTGACCAAGATCGACGCGCCGAATTCGGCCGAGAAGGGCCTGCACAAGCAATGGCTGACCCTGGAGCTGCGTGATCCGTGGACTGTCGGGGGCAAGACCTATGCGCCCGGTTCGTTGCTGGCCACCAAGCTGGATGACTTCCTGGCCGGCAAGCGCGAGTTCGACGTGCTGTTCACCCCGACCGCGACCACCTCGCTGGCCAGCGCCACCTGGACCAGGAACCATCTGGTGCTGAACGTGCTGGACGACGTCAAGAACCGCCTGTCGGTGCTGACGCCGGGCGCCAATGGCTGGCAGACCAGCCGCTTCGTTGGTGCACCGGCTTTCGGCACGCTGGGGGTGGCTGCGGTCGACAGCAATGACAGCGACGCGGTGTGGCTGACGGCCACCGACTATCTGACCCCGACCACGCTGGCGCTGGCCGAGATCGGCCAGGCCCCGGAAACGCTGAAGACCATGCCGGCCTTCTTCGATGCCAAGGGCAAGGTGATCGAGCAGCACTTCGCCACCAGCAAGGATGGCACCCGCGTGCCGTACTTCGTTGTGCACGATCGGGCGATGAAGCTGGACGGTTCCAATCCGACCCTGCTGTACGGCTACGGTGGCTTCGAGATCTCGCTGACCCCGAGCTATTCCGGTGGCATGGGCCGCGCCTGGCTGGAAAAGGGCGGCGTGTACGTGGTCGCCAACATCCGTGGCGGTGGCGAGTATGGGCCGCGCTGGCACCAGGCGGCACTGAAGCAGAACCGCCACAAGGCCTATGAAGACATGGCCGCGGTGGCGCGCGATCTGGTCAAGCGCAAGATCACCAGCGCCAGGCACCTGGGCGTGCAGGGCGGCAGCAATGGTGGCCTGCTGACCGGCAACATGCTGACCCAGTACCCGGAGCTGTTCGGTGCGGTGGTGGTGCAGGTGCCGCTGCTGGACATGAAGCGCTACAACCACCTGCTGGCAGGCGCATCGTGGATGGCCGAGTACGGCAACCCGGATACCAGCGACTGGGAGTTCATCAAGACCTTCTCGCCGTACCACCTGTTCGATGCGAAGAAGAAGTACCCGCCGGTGCTGTTCACCACGTCCACCCGCGATGACCGCGTGCATCCGGGCCATGCCCGCAAGATGGCGGCGAAGATGATCGACGCCGGCAAGGACGTGACCTACTACGAGAACATCGAAGGTGGCCACGGCGGCGCCGCCAACAACGCGCAGGCCGCACACATGTCGGCGCTGGCCTACAGCTTCCTGTGGGAACGCCTCGGCGGTAAGTGACGGAATGAAAAACGCCGCCTTCGGGCGGCGTTTTTCGTTGGGTCCGCGTATCCACGTGGCGTGGAGCCAGTAGATCCACGTCATGCGTGGATGCTGTTCGCGCAGGGCGATCAGGTGCCCCAGCTCTTCAACCCACGCGCGATCCGCTCCACCGCCTCCTGCAATCGCGGCACTTCCTGGGTATAGGCCAGGCGCACGTGCTGGTTGGCACGATGGAAGCCGAAATCCAGCCCGGGCGTGAATGCCACATGCTCGGTTTCCAGGAAGTGGGTGCAGAACGCCTGCGCATCGTCGGTGAACGCGCTGACGTCTGCGTACAGGTAGAACGCGCCCTGCGGCTCGACCTCGATACGGAAGCCCAGCTCACGCAGTGCGGGCAGCAGGAAGTCGCGACGCTGGCGGAACGCGTCGCGGCGCTGTTCGAAGATCGCCATCGATTCCTCGCTGAAACAGGCGAGGGCGGCATGCTGGGCGATGCTCGAGGCGCTGATGTACAGGTTCTGCGCCAGCTTCTCCAGGTCCGGTACCGCGGCCGGCGGTGCCACCAGCCAGCCCAGCCGCCAGCCGGTCATGCCGAAATACTTGGAGAAGCTGTTCAGCACGAACGCGCTGTCATCCACCTGCAGCACGCTGGGCGCATCCAGGCCATAGGTGAGGCCGTGGTAGATCTCGTCCACCACCAGGTGGCCGCCCCGCGCGTGCAGGGCCTGCGACAGTGCGGCCAGATCGTCGGCGGAAAGCACGGTGCCGGTCGGGTTGGCCGGTGAGGCGACCAGCGCGCCGACGCTGTCGGCATCCCAGTGCTGTTCCACCAGTGACGGGGTCAGCTGGTAGGCGGTCTCCGGCCCGACCGGTACCAGTTGCGCACCGCCTTCCACCAGGCGCAGGAAGTGGCGGTTGCACGGATAGCCGGGGTCCGCCAGCAGCCAGTGGCGGCCGGGATCGACCAGCAGGCTGCTGGCCAGCAGCAGCGCACCGGACCCACCCGGTGTGACCAGGATGCGTTCAGGGTCGATATCCAGCCCGTAATGGCTGCGATAGAAGCCGCTGATGGCCTCACGCAGAGCCGGCAGGCCACGTGCGGCGGTGTAGCGGGTATGACCGGCGGCCAATGCGGCCTGGCCGGCGCGCACGACAGGTTCGGCGGTGGTGAAGTCCGGTTCGCCGATTTCCAGGTGGATCACATCGTGGCCGGCCTGCTCCAGCGCCTGTGCGCGGGCCAGCAGGGACATCACGTGGAATGGAGCGATTTCATGGCTGCGCCGGCTGTAGCCCGGCGTGTGGGGCAGGGTGCTCATGTGCCCATGGTACGCCGCGCGTCTGGGTCATGCGTTCTGGTAGTGCCGGCCGCCGGCCGGCATTCCGACCGTCTCCGGGTTCGTGAGGTTGCTGGCCAGCGGCCGGCACTCCCCATGACGATCCGCAGGGTTGCCCGCAGCCCTCCTGCAACCCAGACTCGGGCACAAGGACGCCATTGCATTGCAGTTCAAGGAACCCCACTACATGAAATCCACTCTCTGCCTGTTGCTCGCCAGCCTGATGACCACTACTGCCACCGCCGCCACTCCGCCTGTTCCGCCGGATGCCGCCAAGCATCCGCATGTGGTCAAGGCGCCGTTCGGCGCGACCCGCAACGATGACTATTACTGGCTGCGCGACGACAAGCGCGAGAACAAGGACATGCTGGCCTACCTGCAGGCCGAGAATGCCTACGCGGACCAGGTGCTGGCGCCGCTCAAGCCGCTCGAAGACACCCTGTACAAGGAGATCGTCGGCCGCATCAAGCAGGACGATTCCAGCGTGCCGGCGCGTGAGCGCGGCTATTGGTACTACAGCCGCTTCGAGACCGGCCAGGACTATCCGATCCACGCGCGCCGCAAGGGCAGCATGGAGGCCGCCGAGGAGATCCTGCTGGACGTCAACGCCATGGCCGCCGGCAAGGGCTATTTCAGCGTCGGCTCGATGGAAGTGAGCCAGGACAACCAGCTGCTGGCCTGGGCCGAGGATGAGGTGGGCCGCCGCCAGTACACGATCCGCTTCAAGGATCTGGCCACCGGCAAGGTGCTGCCCGATGTGATCACCGGCAGTTCCGGCGACCTGGTCTGGGCCGACGACAACCGCACCGTGCTGTATGTCGAGAACGATCCGGAAACGCTGCTGACCGTGCGCGTGAAGAAGCACGTGCTGGGCACTCCAGCCAGCGCCGACACCGTCGTCTACGAAGAGAAGGACGACAGCTTCTACATGGGCATCGGCCGCACCCGCGATGATCGCTTCATCACCATCGGCGTGCACAGCACCGTGTCCTCGGAAGAGCGCTACGCACCGGCCGGCGACCCGACCACGTTCACCGTGCTGGCCCCTCGCCAGCGTGACGTCGAGTACGATGCCGACCACTACGACGGCCGCTGGGTGATCCGCACCAACGACGGCGCGAAGAACTTCAAGCTGGTCACTGCGCCGACCGATGCCACTTCGCGTGCGCAGTGGAAGGACTGGATCGCGCACGACGATGCGGTGTTCATCGAAGGCTTCGAACTGTTCGATGGCTACACCGCCATCGCCGAACGCTCCGAGGGCCTGGAACGCATCCGCCTGCTGTTCAAGGATGGCCGCAGCGACTACGTGAAGGCTGATGAGCCAGCGTACTCGATGGGCCTGGGCGACAACACCGAGGCCGATACGCCCTGGCTGCGCTACGTATACACCTCGATGACCACCCCGACCACCGTGTTCGAGCTGAACACCGCCACCGGCGAACGCCGCCAGCTGAAGGTGCAGCCGGTGATCGGCTATGACGCGTCGAAGTACGAAACCGACCGCGTCTGGATCACCGCACGTGATGGCGTGAAGGTGCCGGTGTCGCTGGTCTACCGCAAGGGCTACCAGAAGGACGGCAAGGGCGCGCTGTTCCAGTACGCCTATGGCAGCTATGGCATGTCGATGGATCCGTACTTCAACCAGACCGCGGTGAGCCTGCTCGACCGCGGCGTGGTGTATGCCATCGCCCACATCCGCGGCGGCCAGGAAATGGGCCGCGACTGGTACGAGAACGGCAAGCTGCTGCACAAGCAGAACACCTTCAACGACTTCATCGACGTCACCCGTGGCCTGGTCGCACAGGGCTGGGCGGCGAAGGATCGCGTGGCCGCGTCCGGTGGCAGCGCCGGCGGCCTGCTGATGGGCGCGGTGGCCAACCAGGCCCCGCAGGATTACCGGGTGATGGTGGCGCAGGTCCCGTTCGTCGACGTGGTCACCACCATGCTCGACCCGACCATTCCGCTGACCACCAATGAGTACGACGAGTGGGGCAACCCGGAACAGAAACAGTATTACGACTACATGCTGTCCTACTCGCCCTACGACAACGTGAAGCGGCAGGCGTACCCGGCGCTGTTCGTGGGTACCGGCCTGTGGGATTCGCAGGTGCAGTACTGGGAGCCGGCCAAGTGGGTGGCCAAGCTGCGTGACGACAACACCGGCCACTACCCGATCCTGTTCCGCACCAACATGGAAGCCGGCCACGGCGGCAAGTCGGGGCGCTTCCAGCGCTACCGCGAGCTGTCCGAGTCGTACGCGTTCGTGCTGCAGCAGCTGGGCATCGCCCAGCCGTGATCGCGACAGGGTGCCGGGCGCTGCCTGGCACCCTGAACCGGTATCCTTGCGGCCATGAGCGCGCCAGATCCTTCCGCCCCTCGCGATGCCGCCACGCCTCCGCGCGTGGTGCGTTTCCGCTGGGCGTGGTGGCTGCTGGCGTATGTCAGCCTCGGCACCGGCATCGTCGGCATCTTCGTGCCGGGCCTGCCGACCACCGTATTCATCCTGATTTCGGCCTGGGCCGCCTCGCGTGGCTCCGAGCGCCTGCACAACTGGCTGCTGCAGCATCCACGCTTCGGCCCGGCCATCGCCAACTGGCAGGCACACGGGGCGGTCAGCCGCTACGGCAAGTGGATGGCCACGATCACCATGGCGGTATGCGCCGCCATCATGCTGTGGTGCGTACCGATTGCCTGGGTGAAGTGGTTCTCGATCGGCAGCATGACCGTGGTGGCGATCTGGCTGTGGACGCGGCCGCTGCCGCCAAAGCAATGATTGCCCGCCGGGCATGGCCCGGCGCTACCTGCGGCGCCCGGTTACGGTAGCGCCGGGCCATGCCCGGCGGATGCGTGGCGTGCCGCCCTGCACCAACCGCTCAGCCGCCAATGGCTATACTCGGGGCATGAAGATCCCCCATCGAAACGCCATCCTGATTCCGCTGGCAGCGGCCTCGCTGCTGCTCCTCGCCGCCTGCGGCAACAAGGGCCCGCTGGTACTGCCGCAGAAGCCGGTGCCGGTGGAAGAAACCGTCGAACCCGCTGCCGAGCCCGCCACCGAGGCGACCCCGGCGGAGGCCCAGGGCGCCGTTGCCCCCGCCACGACCGTCGATCCGGCTGCAACGACCACTCAGCCGGCACCCGCGCCAGCGAAGAAGGCGGGCAGCGGGGATGAGTAAGGCCAGTTCCACGGCGCTGCGCTTCAGCAAGATGCACGGCGCGGGCAATGATTTTGTAGTGATCGACCTGCGTGACGGCACCGCGCCGCCTACGCCCGAACTGGCCGCGCGCCTTGCCGACCGCCACACCGGCGTCGGCTGCGACCAGATCCTGACCATCGAAGCGCCGCGTGCGGAAGGCTCGGCGGCCTCGTACCGCATCTGGAATGCCGACGGTTCCAATTCCGAGCAGTGCGGCAATGGCGCACGCTGCATCGCGGCCTGGCTGGTGCGCCAAGGGAGTGCGCAGGGCGATGCGTTCGTCATCGACAGCCCGCTGGCCAGCCATGAAGTGAAGGTGCTCGGTGACGGACAGTTCGCCGTAACCATGGGCGTGCCTGCCTTCGAGCCGGCCAACGTGCCGCTGATGGGCTTCGCCCATCCGCGCGAGGAATACCTGCTGCCGCTGCAGGGCGAAAGCGTGCGCTTCGCCGCAGTGTCGATGGGCAACCCGCATGCGGTGATCGAAGTCGGCCTGATCGATGCTGCGCCGGTCGAGCGCGTCGGTGCGCTGCTGCAGCAGCATGCTTCGTTCCCGCGCTCGGTGAACGTGGGCTTCGCCCAGGTGATGGGCCCGGCGCACGCCCGCCTGCGCGTGTTCGAGCGCGGCGTCGGCGAAACCCTGGCCTGTGGCAGTGGCGCCTGCGCCGCTGCGGTGACCCTGATGCAGCGCGGCCGCCTGCAGCGCGATGCCCGCATCAGCCTGCCCGGTGGTGACCTGCGCATCCAGTGGCCGGGGGATGGCCAGCCTGTGGTGATGGCCGGCCCGACCGCATTCGTCTTCGAAGGGGAGTGGATGGCATGAGCGAAACCGTCGACAAGCTCGGGGCCCACGAAGTCGCTGCCTGGTTGCGGCGTCATCCCGGCTTCCTCAAGCAGTTCCCGGACCTGGCCCTGACCCTGGTGGTGCCGCGCGATGACGGCCCGACCGCATCGCTGGCCAGCTACCAGCTGGAAGTGCTGCGCGAGAAGAACCGCGAGCTGGCGCGACGGTTGGCCGACCTGGGCGCGACCGCCCAGGTCAACGAGCGGCTGGCGGTGCGCACGCATCAGCTGACCCTGGCACTGATGAAGCAGGACAATGCGGCCGACACTCTGCGTGCGATGGCCGCTTCGTTGCAGGAAGACTTCGCCGGCGACCTGGTGCGGCTGGTGGTGCATGCGCCGGTGGCCGGGCTGGAACAGGCCGACTGGCTGCAGGTGATCGCCGCCGATGATCCGCAACTGGGCCCGTTCCGCGACTGCCTGAAGGACGGCGAGCCGATCTGCGGCCGCCTGCAGCCGGAGAAGAACGCCGTGCTGTACGGCGCGCGCAGCGAGGAGGTGCAGACCACCGCGCTGCTGCCGCTGCCGGGGGTTGGCCTGATCGCGGTCGGCAGCCATGATCCGAACCGTTTCTACCCGGGCATGGGCACGTTGTTCCTGCGCATGATGGGCGACGCCCTGGCCACTGGCCTGAAGCGCTTCCCGAGCTGAGCAGGGCACGACGGCGATGAGCGCGGTACAGGCGTTCCTGCAGCATCTGCAGGTGGAGCGGCGGATGTCGGCGCACACACTCGACGCCTACCGCCGCGACCTGGACGCGCTGTCGGTCTGGGCCGAGCCGCGTGGCGTAGCCGTGGAGGCACTCGATGCCGATGCGTTGCGCCAGTTCGTGGCCGATGAGCATCGGCGCGGGCTGTCGGCCAAGAGCCTGCAGCGCCGCCTGTCGGCCTGCCGCAGCTTCTACGCCTGGCTGCTCAAGCACGGACGCATCGAGGCCAGCCCGGCAGCGACGTTGAAGGCCCCGCGCGCACCGCGCCGGTTGCCGCAGGTGCTCGATGCCGACGAAGCCGTACAGCTGGTCGAGCTTGAACCGGAAGGTGAACTCGGCCGACGTGATCGCGCGCTGCTGGAGCTGTTCTACTCCTCGGGCCTGCGCCTGAGCGAAGTCTGCGCACTGACCTGGCGCGACCTGGATTTCGCCAGCGGCCTGGTCAACGTGCTGGGCAAGGGCAACCGCCAGCGCCGGGTGCCGTTCGGCAGGCCCGCACGCGAAGCGCTGCAGGCGTGGCGTGCCGAAAGTGGTGGCGGCCCGGCCTCGCCGGTGTTTCCTGGCCGCAACGGGCCGATCAGCCAGCGCGCGGTGCAGATCCGCATCCGCCAGCTGGCGCAGCGCCAGGGCCTGTTCAAGCATGTGCATCCGCACATGCTGCGGCACAGTTTCGCCAGCCATATTCTCGAATCGTCCGGCGACCTGCGCGGTGTGCAGGAGCTGCTGGGCCATGCCGACATCGCCACCACGCAGATCTATACCCACCTCGATTTCCAGCACCTTGCCAAGGTCTACGACGCCGCGCATCCGCGCGCGAAGCGCCGACGCAGCAGCGAGGGCAGCGGAGAAAGCTGAACGTTGCCCCTGCGGTGGCCGGTCGCGGGTGGCTTGAAGGGCGCAGCGCAGTCCCCACCTCTGGTTCTGTCACCCCGGAGGCATCATGGACCCCAGTCAGAACCCCAACGTTTTCCACGCCACCACCATCGTCTGCGTCCGTCGCGGCGAGCACGTGGCCATTGCCGGCGACGGCCAGGTCACGCTGGGCCACACCGTGATGAAGGGCAACGCGCGCAAGGTGCGCCGCCTTGGCCGCGACGGCCAGGTGCTGGCCGGTTTCGCCGGTGCCGCCGCCGATGCCTTCACCCTGTTCGAGCTGTTCGAGGCCAAGCTGGAAAAGCACGGCCAGCTGCAGCGCGCTGCGGTCGAGCTGGCCAAGGATTGGCGCACCGAGCGCCGCCTCGGAAAGCTTGAAGCCCTGTTGGCCGTGGCTGACAAGGAAACCTCGCTGATCATCAGCGGCACCGGCGATGTGATCGAACCGGAGGACGGCATCATCGCCATCGGCTCCGGTGGCTCGTATGCACTGTCGGCCGCGCGCGCGCTGATGGCACATACCGAACTGGATGCGCGCACGATTGCCAGTGAAGCGATCGGCATCGCCGGCGACATCTGCATCTACACCAACCGCAACGTGGTGGTCGAGGAGCTGTGACCGCTCTTCTGTAGTGCCGAGCCATGCTCGGCAGGGCTGCCCGTCAGCCGAGCATGGCTCGGCTCTACATGCATCTGAATCCGTGAGCACAACCATGCCGAAGATCGAAGTATCCTCCGCCACCATGACCCCGCGCGAGATCGTGCAGGAACTGGACCGGCATATCGTGGGCCAGCACGACGCCAAGCGTGCCGTGGCCATCGCCCTGCGCAACCGCTGGCGCCGCATGCAGCTGGCGCCGGAGCTTCGCAATGAAGTGATGCCCAAGAACATCCTGATGATCGGCCCGACCGGCGTCGGCAAGACCGAGATCGCGCGCCGCCTGGCTACGTTGGCCAACGCGCCGTTCGTGAAGGTCGAAGCCACGCGCTTCACCGAAGTGGGCTACGTCGGCAAGGACGTCGAGCAGATCATCCGCGACCTGGCCGACACCGCGGTCAAGCTCTATCGCGAACAGGCCAAGGTGCGCGTGCGTACCCAGGCCGAAGAACGCGCCGAAGACCGCATCCTCGATGCGCTGCTGCCGCGTCGTAGCGGCGGCATCGGTTTCGATCCTGAAGTCGCCCGCAACGAACCGTCGGCGCAGGACAACGAGACCCGCATCAAGTTCCGCAAGATGCTGCGCAACGGTGAGCTGGACGAGCGTGAGATCGAGCTCGACCTGGCGGCCAATGTCAGCATGGACATCATGACCCCGCCGGGCATGGAGGAAATGGGCCAGCAGCTGAAGTCGATGTTCGCCAACCTGGGTGGCGGCGCGAAGGCGCACAAGCGCACGCTGACCATCAAGGCCGCGCGTCCTCTGCTGATCGAGGAAGAGGCCGGCAAGCTGGTCAACGAGGACGATATCCGCACTGCGGCGATCGAGGCCTGCGAGCAGCACGGCATCGTCTTCATCGACGAGATCGACAAGGTTGCCAAGCGCGGCGACAACGTGGGCGGTGGCGATGTCTCCCGCGAAGGCGTGCAGCGCGACCTGCTGCCGCTGGTGGAAGGCTCCAACGTGTCCACCAAGTACGGCACGATCAAGACCGACCACATCCTGTTCATCGCGTCGGGCGCGTTCCACCTGGCCAAGCCCAGCGACCTGATTCCGGAGCTGCAGGGCCGTTTCCCGATCCGCGTTGAGCTGGGCGCGTTGAGCAAGGGCGACTTCGTGCGCATCCTGACCGAACCGAAGGCGGCGCTGACCAAGCAGTACGAAGCACTGCTGGCCACCGAAGGCGTCAAGGTCAGTTTCACTGCCGATGCCATCGAGCGCCTGGCCGAGATCGCGTTCCAGGTGAACGAGCGCCAGGAAAACATCGGCGCGCGCCGCCTGCATACGGTGCTGGAGCGCCTGCTGGATTCGCTCAGCTACGAGGCACCGGACCGCGATGGCGAAACCCTGGCCATCGACAGCGCCTACGTCGATGCACACCTGGGTGAGCTGGTGCAGGACCCGGACCTGAGCCGCTACATCCTGTAATGCGCATCGAGGTCGGATCCTTCGCCGTGGCGAGGGCCCTGACTCCATCCGCTGCAACGCAAAAGGCCGCCGCAGGGCGGCCTTTTGCGTTGGCGCTCAGCGCGATTGCCGGGCGCGGTAGGCCTGCAGTACCTGGTCGATCACTGCACTGGTGCGGGCGGCGCTGATGCCGTTCGAGGGCGAGTGCCCGTGGCCGCGCAGTTCGTCCACGACGGAGGCGATCAACGGCTGCTGGACCGATGGCGGGTTCGGGATATCGAATGCCTGCACGCCCGCTTCGGTCTCCAGCACCACCGGAACGTCCTCGAAGGTGGCAAAGCGCAGCTGCCCCAGGTCGCCGGTGATCTCGACCTCGTCCTGTCGGCGGAACGCGCAGAAGCTCCATTGCGCGATGCCGTGCGCCCCCACCCCGCTGCGGAAGCACATCGAGACGCTGTCTTCGGCGGCGTAGGCGCCGGTCAACGAACTGGCCAGGCCGCGCACGTCGCTCAGGGGCCCCAGCAGATGGTCGAGCAGGTCCAGCGTGTGTGAGCCCAGATCGACGAACAGCCCGCCGCCGGCGATGGCGGGGTTGGTTCGCCAGAAGTCCGGCGATGCGGCAGCCGCCGAATGTGGCCGATGCAGGGTGGCGCGCACGCTGCGCGGCGTACCGATCGCGCCGCTGTCCAGCAACTGCTTCACCTGTGCGAAGCGGGGCAGGGCACGGCGGTAGTAGGCCACGAACACGGGCACGCCGCTGCGGGCGCTGGCCGCGATGATGCGCTGGCACTCGTCGTGGTTCATGGCCATCGGCTTTTCGATGTAGACCGGCTTGCCTGCAGCAATCGCCTGCAATGCGTAGTGCATGTGCGTGGAGGGCGGTGTTGCAACGTAGACCGCGTTCACCTCCGGATCGGCGATGAGTGCATCGGCGTCCGCGTACCAGCGCGGAATCGCGTGGCGGCGTGCATAGTCTTCGGCCAATGCGGCATTGCGGCGCATGACCGCCACTACCCGTGAGCCCGGCGTGTTGGCCAGGGCCGGCCCGCTCTTCTTCTCGGTGACGCTGCCACACCCGATGAAGCCCCACACCACGTTGTCCAGGATCATCGATCTGCCCTTGCAGGGGGTGCCGCAGTGATGGGAGCAGCCTCGTTCACGCCTCGGGCAGCGGCTCGGGGACGGTGCCGGGAACGAACACACCATCCTTCACGTAGGCGGCCAGGGTCATGTCCAGCGCGAGCATGCCATCGCGCTTGAGGTCCATCAGTTCCGGTTCGACCATCGCGCCGTGCAGCACGCCCAGCACGGTGGCGTGCAGCATGCGTGCGGCGATCTTCGGGTCGGCGCCCTCGCGCAGCTGGCCCAGGTCCTTGGCGCGGCGCAGGGCGCGCTCCATCCGGTCCAGCGCATCGCGGAAGCCGGCCTGCTGCATTTCGGTCAGGACCCTGGTGTCGGCCGACGCATCGCTGCGCAGCATGATCTCCATGGTCTTGCGCAGGCGTTCGTCCTCGGACAGCTCGATGAACGAGTGGATCATCACCGCGCGCAGGTCGTGCACCGGCGTGTCGCGCTGGTCGGTGGAGGTGCGCTCCAGTTCCTGCATGAAGGGCAGGTGCACCCGCTCGACGATCGCGGCCAGCACCTCGCTCTTGTTCTTGAAGTGCCAGTACACCGCGCCACGGGTATAGCCGGCGCGGGCGCCGATCATCTCCAGCGTGGTACGGGCCACGCCGTGTTCATGGAAGCAGGCTTCGGCGGCGTCAAGGATGCCTTCCCGGGTTGCCTGGGTGTCCTCTTTGGTCTTGCGGGCCATGGGTAGGTACGAGTGCGGGTGAAACGTGGCTGAATTGTACCGGTTTACAAACAAACAAGCATGTATGTATATTTCGCTCCCATCATTCCCGTCGTGTGCGTGGCAGGCCGGTCCGGCTCCCACTCCCCGCTGGTGCGCGTTGCCTGCTGGCGCTTTCGGCCTGTATCAGCGCGATTTGAGATTCCTTCCCCTAAGAGCCTTTCCGTCATGTTGCTGAGCCGAATCCGACCCTTTGCACTGTCGCTGGCCATCGCCGCAGCCGTGGCTGCCTGCGGCGGCCAGCCCCAGGCCCCCGAGCAGGGCCCGGGTGACGTCACCGTGGTCACGCTGAAGTCCGAAACTGTGGGCCTGACCCGCGAACTGCCGGGCCGTACCAACGCCTTCCTGGTCGCCGAAGTGCGCCCGCAGGTCAACGGCATCGTTGCCAAGCGCCTGTTCACCGAAGGCGGCATGGTCAAGGCCGGCGAGCCGCTGTACCAGATCGAGGACGCCAGCTACCGCGCCCAGGCCAACAGCGCCCGCGCCCAGCTGGCCCGCGCCGAAGCCACGGCCAACGCCGCGCGCCTGAGCGCCAAGCGCATCACCGAGCTGGCCAAGGTCGACGCGGTCAGCCAGCAGGACCTGGAAAACGCCGTCGCCGCGCAGAAGCAGGCCGAGGCCGATGTCGGTGCCGCCAGGGCCTCGCTGGACGCGGCCAACGTCACCCTCGGCTATGCCCGCATCACCGCGCCGATCAGCGGCCGCATCGGCAAGTCCAGCGTTACCCAGGGTGCGCTGGTCAGCGCCGGCCAGGCCAATGCACTGGCGACCGTGCAGCAGCTGGATCCGATCTATGTCGACCTGACCCAGTCCTCCGCCGAACTGCTGCAGCTGCGCCGCGAACTGGCTGCCGGCCGCCTGCAGGACAACCAGACCCTGCCGGTCAGCATCCTGATGGAAGACGGCAGCACCTTCGAGCACAAGGGCACGCTGGAGTTCTCCGAAGTCAGCGTCGATCCGACCACCGGCAGCTTCGGCTTGCGCGTGAAGGTGGACAACCCGGACGGCCTGCTGATGCCGGGCATGTACGTGCGTGCGGTGATCGGCGGCGGCGTGCGCAGCGATGCGGTGCTGGTGCCGATGCAGGGCATCGCCCGCGATCCGAAGGGCGACACCACCGCGATGGTGGTCGGCAAGGACAACAAGGTCGAAGTGCGCCCGGTCAAGGTCAGCCGCACGGTCGGCGACAAGTGGCTGGTCGAGGACGGCCTGAAGGCCGGTGACAAGGTCATCGTCGAAGGCCTGCAGAAGATCGGCCCCGGCATGCCGGTCAAGGCCACCGAGAAGGGCGCTGCTCCGGCCAAGCCGGCGGCAGCCGCCCAGCCTGCCGCCCCGGCCGGCGACGCGAAGTAAGCGGAGAACTCCATGGCACGCTTTTTCATCGATCGACCCATCTTTGCGTGGGTGATCGCCATCATCATCATGCTCGCCGGCGGCCTGGCCCTGTTCAAGCTGCCGGTCTCGATGTACCCCAACGTCGCACCGCCGGCGGTGGAAATCAGCGCCACCTACCCGGGTGCATCGGCCAAGGTGGTCGAAGACTCGGTGACGCAGATCATCGAGCAGAACATGAAGGGCCTCGATGGCCTGATCTACTTCTCCTCCAACAGCTCGTCCAACGGCCAGGCCACCATCACCCTGACCTTCGAGAGCGGCACCAACCCGGACATTGCCCAGGTGCAGGTGCAGAACAAGCTGCAGCTGGCCATGCCGCTGCTGCCGCAGGAAGTGCAGCGGCAGGGCATCAACGTGGCCAAGTCCAGCTCGGGCTTCCTGAACGTCATCGCGTTCGTGTCCGAGAACGGCAGCATGGACGCCAACGACATCGCCGACTACGTCGGTTCCAATGTCGTCGATCGCCTGAGCCGCGTGCCGGGCGTGGGCAACATCCAGGTGTTCGGTGGCAAGTACGCCATGCGCATCTGGCTGGACCCGAACAAGCTGCATACCTATGGCCTGTCCGTCGCGGAAGTGACTGCGGCAATCAAGGCACAGAATGCCCAGGTGGCGATCGGCCAGCTCGGCGGTGCGCCGTCGGTGAAGGGCCAGCAGCTCAACGCCACCATCAACGCGCAGTCGCGCCTGCAGACCCCGGAACAGTTCCGCAACATCATCGTGCGCGGCGCGCAGGACGGTGCCGAGCTGCGCCTGGGTGATGTCGCCCGCGTCGAACTGGGTGCCGAGTCCTACGACTTCGTCACCCGCTACAACGGCCAGCCGGCCAGCGGCCTGGCGGTCACCCTGGCCACCGGCGCCAACGCGCTGGATACTGCGGCCGGCGTGGACGCTGCGCTGGACGACATGAAGAGCTTCTTCCCGGCCGGGCTGAAGGCCGAGATCCCGTACGACACCACCCCGTTCGTGCGCGTGTCGATCAAGGGCGTGGTGCAGACCCTGCTCGAAGCGATCGTGCTGGTGTTCGTGGTGATGTACCTGTTCCTGCAGAACTTCCGCGCCACCCTGATCCCGACCATCGCCGTGCCGGTGGTGCTGCTGGGTACCTTCGGCGTGCTGGCGATGCTGGGCTTCTCGGTGAACATGCTGACCATGTTCGCGATGGTGCTGGCGATCGGCCTGCTGGTGGACGATGCCATCGTGGTGGTGGAGAACGTCGAGCGCATCATGTCCGAAGAGGGACTGTCGCCGCTCGAGGCCACCCGCAAGTCGATGGGCCAGATCACCGGCGCGCTGGTCGGCATCGGCCTGGTGCTGTCGGCAGTGTTCGTGCCGATGGCCTTCATGAGCGGTTCCACCGGCGTGATCTACCGCCAGTTCTCGGCCACGATTGTCTCTGCAATGGCGTTGTCGGTGCTGGTCGCGATCGTGCTGACCCCGGCGTTGTGCGCGACCATGCTCAAGCCGCTGAAGAAGGGTGAGCATCATGTTGCCCACCGCGGCCTGGTCGGTCGCTTCTTCAACGGTTTCAACCGTGGCTTCGACCGCACCAGCGAAAGTTACCAGCGTGGTGTGCGCGGCATCATCCATCGTCCGTGGCGCTTCATGGGCATCGTGGCGGCACTGTTCGTGCTGATGGGCGTGCTGTTCGTGCGCCTGCCCAGCTCGTTCCTGCCCAACGAAGACCAGGGCGTGCTGATGGCGCTGGTGCAGGCCCCGGTCGGCGCCACCCAGGAGCGCACGCTGGAATCGATCGCGGCATTGGAGAACCACTTCCTGCAGAACGAGAAGGATGCGGTGGATTCGGTGTTCTCCGTGCAGGGCTTCAGCTTCGCCGGCATGGGCCAGAACGCCGGCATGGCGTTCGTCAAGCTGAAGGACTGGAGCGAGCGTGACGCCGACAATGGCGTGATGCCGATCACCGGTCGTGCGATGGCGGCTCTGGGCCAGATCAAGGATGCCTTCATCTTTGCCTTCCCGCCGCCGGCCATTCCGGAACTGGGTACTGCCTCGGGCTATACCTTCTTCCTGAAGGACAACAGCGGCCAGGGCCACGAGGCACTGGTCGCCGCACGCAACCAGCTGCTCGGCCTGGCCGCCGGCAGCAAGAAGCTGGCCAACGTGCGCCCGAACGGCCAGGAGGACACGCCGCAGTTCCGCATCGACATCGACGCGGCCAAGGCGACCTCGCTGGGGCTGTCGATCGACCAGATCAACGGCACGCTGGCCGCTGCGTGGGGCAGCTCGTACATCGATGACTTCGTCGATCGTGGCCGCGTCAAGCGCGTGTTCGTGCAGGCCGACCAGCCGTTCCGCATGGTCCCGGAGGACTTCGACCTCTGGTCCGTGAAGAACGACAAGGGCGAGATGGTGCCGTTCAGTGCATTCGCCACCAAGCACTGGGATTACGGTTCGCCGCGCCTGGAGCGCTACAACGGTGTGTCGGCGATGGAGATCCAGGGCGAACCGGCCCCGGGTGTCGCCTCCGGCGATGCCATGGCCGAGATCGAGCAGCTGGCCAAGCAGCTTCCGGCGGGCTTCGGCATCGAGTGGACGGCGATGTCCTACCAGGAACGCCAGGCCGGCTCGCAGACGCCACTGCTGTACACGCTGTCGCTGATGATCGTGTTCCTGTGCCTGGCCGCGATGTATGAAAGCTGGAGCGTACCGACCGCGGTGCTGCTGGCGGCCCCGCTGGGTATCCTCGGCGCGGTGCTGGCCAACACCTTCAAGGGCCTGGAGCGCGACATCTATTTCCAGGTGGCGATGCTGACCACGGTGGGCCTGACCAGCAAGAACGCGATCCTGATCGTCGAGTTCGCCAAGGAAAACCTGGAAAAGGGCGCCAGCCTGATCGAGTCGATCATGCACGCCGTGCGCGACCGCCTGCGCCCGATCGTGATGACCTCGCTCGCCTTCGGCATGGGCGTGGTACCGCTGGCGATCTCCACCGGCGCCGGCTCCGGTGCCAAGCAGGCGATCGGCACCGGCGTGCTCGGCGGCATGATCGTCGGCACCGTGCTCGGCGTGTTCTTCGTGCCGCTGTTCTTCGTGGTGGTGCAGCGCGTGTTCAAGCGCAAATCCACGATGTGACCTGTAACGGTAGTGCCGGCCGCTGGCCGGCATCTGCTGATCGCTTGATGTGAATCCAACGAGGTTGCCGGCCAGCGGCCGGCACTACCTCCTGCCATCCGGCAGTACCGATGGAAGTCATTCCCATGAAAAGTGCATCCCTGTTTCTTTCCATTGCCGCCGCGCTCGCGCTGGCAGGTTGCTCCACCCTGGTGCCGAAGAACACCGCTGTCGCCCCGGCGATCCCGGCGCAGTGGCCGGCCGAGGCCGCGCAGGGCGAGGTGGCCGATGTCGCCGCCGTCGGCTGGCGCGACTTCTTCACCGATGCGCGCCTGCAGCAGGTGATCGAGCAGTCGCTGCAGAACAATCGCGACCTGCGCGTGGCCGTGCTCAACGTTGAACGCGCGCGCGGCCAGTACCGTGTGCAGCGCGCTGATCGCGTACCCGGCGTGGCCGTTACCGGCCAGATGCAGCGCCAGGGCACCGATGCCGGTGTCAGCGAGCAGTTCACCGCCGGTGTCGGCGTGGCCGAGTTCGAGCTGGACCTGTTCGGCCGCGTGCGCAACCTCAGCGAAGCGGCGTTGCAGCAGTACTTCGCCGTGGCCGCCAACCGCCGCAACGCGCAGTTGAGCCTGGTTGCCGAGACCGCAACTGCGTGGCTGACGTATGGTGCCGACGCGCAGCGCCTGAAGATCGCCGAGGCCACGCTGAAGACCTACGAAGATTCGTTGCGCCTGGCCGAGGCCCGCCACGAGCGTGGCGGCAGTTCGGCACTGGAACTGACCCAGACCCGCACGCTGGTCGAGACCGCGCGCACCGATGCTGCGCGCCTGCGTGGCCAGCTGGCCCAGGACCGCAACGCGCTGGCGCTGCTGGCCGGTGGCCAGCTCGATCCGGCACTGCTGCCGGACGGCATCGAACCGCAGCTGCTGGCACTGGCACCGCCGCCGGCCGGCCTGCCCAGCGACGTGCTGCTGCAGCGCCCGGACATCATGGCCGCCGAACACCAGCTGCTGGCGGCCAACGCCAATATCGGTGCGGCACGCGCGGCGTTCTTCCCCAGCATCTCGCTGACCGGCAGCATCGGCAGTGGTTCGAGCGAACTGTCCAACCTGTTCGACAGCGGTACGCGCGTGTGGAGCTTCCTGCCGAAGATCACGCTGCCGATCTTCCAGGGCGGCAAGCTGCGCGCCAACCTGGCCATCGCCAACGCCGATCGTGATATCGCTCTGGCGCAGTACGAGAAGTCGATCCAGGTGGGCTTCCGCGAAACCGCCGATGCGCTGGCGTTGAATGTCAGCCTGGACGAGCAGGTGAGTTCACAGCAGCGCCTGGTGGAAGCGGCCGAACAGGCCAACCGCCTGTCGCAGGCGCGCTACGACGCGGGCCTGGACAGCTTCGTGACCCTGCTGGATGCGCGACGTACCGCCTACAACGCACAACAGACCCAGCTGCAGGCGCGGCTGGCGCAGCAGGCCAACCGCATCACGCTGTACAAGGTGCTGGGCGGTGGCTGGCACGAGCGCAGCTGAGCAGCAATTCGATACCGGTAGCGCCGGGCCACGCCCGGCGGCTTTTCGTTCCTGCATGCCTGACGTCTGGGACGGACCACACTTCGTGCTCGCCGGGCATGGCCCGGCGCTACCGTCAGATCGCTTCATCATCGCGCGGGGCCGCGCGGCAGGCGCGCACGCGCAGCAGCGCGTCACCGGCCTCGCGGGCCATGCGCTCGTATTCGGCGCGGATCTCTTCCAGGCGCGCTTCGTTCAGTTCTTCCAGGTCCAACAGCTCGTTGTTGGCCTCGGCGGTTGCCCGGATCAGCTCGTCCAGCTTGATCTGCATCGCGGCGGTGTCCGCGTTCTGCGTGTGCTGGATCAGGAACACCATCAGGAAGGTGATGATGGTGGTGCCGGTGTTGATCACCAGCTGCCAGGTGTCGTTGAAGCCGAACACCGGGCCACTGATGCCCCAGATCACCACGATCGCCACTGCAGCCAGGAAGGTCCACGGCGAGCCCGTGGCGGCCGCGGCCTTCTTGGCGATCGTATTGAACAGGTTTCGTGCTTTCATCGTCGTCGTCCCACCCAGGTGACGAGGATGATCGGCAGTGGCGCGTGGAGGCGCCGTGCAGCGGCCGTCAGGCGCGCATGCGTTGCAGTCGTGGCGCCTGCAGGCTGCGCACTGGGCTGCTCTGATAGACGTGCTGCCAGCAGAGGTCGACGAACTCGCGGGCCTGTGCTTCGCTCAACCGCGGCATGATCTGCAGGGCGTACTGGGTCTGGAACATTTCGTCACGTTCGGCCTCGCTGGCGCGCGGCTGGGTGATCAGCGAATCACAGGCGAACTTGATCCACGGCACGTAGGAGCCGAACGAGTTGTGCGGCAGTGCGCCCTCGGCATGCTGGCGGCGCCAGTGGTCAAGCTCGGCGTCTACGTTGATGACCGGAGGAATGGTGGGGACTTCAGCGTGCATGACAATCCAGTTCGGTTGAGTGGAAAGGGAGTGGGGGTTCATCGGAGTGTGGCGTATCTGCCGGTGCATGCCGCGTCAGCGGGATGTGGAGCCGGTGTGGCGATTGCTGATCAGTTGCGCGTGCTCGACCGCCCCCATCTGCTCGGCCATGGTGGCCATCGCGTTGCACAGTCGCTCGTGATCGCGTGGCTGGCCGCGCACCAGTTCCAGCTGCAGGCCCTGGTAGGCACTCCAGAACGACGCACTGCGCCGGTGCAGCGCGAAGTGCTGCTGCAGGCGTTCGCGGATGGATTCGAGGATCGGGTCGGGCGTAGGTCGTACGGCGTGCGCGCACATGGCTGGCTCCGCCGGGGAAACGAGCCCCGGTAACCCCACCCTAGGCGTGTCAGCCGGGTGGGGTGTTACCGCAGTGTGTGCACGCAGTCCAGCTGACTGTGCGCGCGGTCACGGCAATGGCCGCAAACGCTGTCCGCACTAAGAGGTGGCGGCACTGAAGCGTTCATTAAACGGGTTCAACGGATGACGGTGTGTGGCTCATTCACCGATGTCTTCGTTCCAGATGTCCGGATGGCGGCTGATGAAATCGCCGAGCAGGTCGACGCATTCCTGGTTGTCGAGGTCGATCACGTTGACGCCGTTTTCCCGCAACCAGTCGATGCCGCCCTGGAAGGTGCGCGATTCGCCCACCACCACGGTGCCGATGTTGAACTGGCGCACCAGGCCAGAGCAGTACCAGCACGGTGCCAGGGTGGTGACCATGATCGTGTCCTGGTAACGGCGCTGGCGGCCGGCCTTGCGGAACGCATCGGTCTCGCCGTGCACCGACGGGTCGCCTTCCTGCACGCGGCGGTTGTGGCCGCAGCCAAGCAGGCGGCCGTCGTTGTGGTACAGGGCCGCGCCGATCGGCACGCCGCCCTCGGCCAGGCCTTGGCGGGCTTCGGCGATGGCGGTCTGCAGCAGGGCCTGGTAGTCGGGCGTGGTGATCATGCGGGGCTCCGGTAAGTCGTGGCCCGCCATGATACGGGCAGGGGGTGCCGCTGGCCCCCGGCGGTGCGATAATCGGGGCCATGAGCGAATCCCCCTACAAAGCCGGTACCACCCATTTCGGGTTCCGCGACGTCGCCGCCAAGGACAAGCAGAAGCTGGTCGGCCAGGTGTTCACCTCGGTCGCGCGCAACTACGACCTGATGAACGACCTGATGAGCCTGGGCGTGCACCGGGCGTGGAAGCGCTACTACGTGGCCACCGCGCAGGTGAAGCCGGGCGACCGCGTGCTCGATCTGGCGGGCGGCACCGGCGACATCGCCGCCCTGCTGAAGGAGCGCGTCGGCGCCGAGGGCTCGGTGGTGCTGGGCGACATCAACGCCGGCATGCTGTCGGTCGGCCGTGACCGCCTGACCAACCGCGGCCTGGTGCTGGGCCTGGACTACGTGCAGTGCAACGCCGAGGCCCTGCCGTTCCCGGACAACAGCTTCGACCTGGTCACCATCGCCTTCGGCCTGCGCAACGTGACCGACAAGGACGCTGGCCTGCGCGAGATGTACCGCGTGCTGAAAGTGGGCGGCCAGGCCCGCGTGCTGGAGTTCTCCGAAGTCACCGCGGACTGGTTCAAGCCGATCTACGACTTCCACTCGTTCAAGATCCTGCCGAAGCTGGGCAAGCTGTTCGCCAACGATTCGGACAGCTACCAGTACCTGGCCGAGAGCATCCGCAAGCACCCGCCGCAGGACGAACTGAAGGCGATGATGGCGCAGGCCGGCTTCGAGCGCTGCCACTACAAGAACCTGACCGGCGGCATCGTCTCGATCCACTCCGGCTACAAGCTGTAAGCCCGGTGTCCGGGTAGTGCCGGCCGCTGGCCGGCATCCCCGTGCCCGGTCATCGTCCGTGCGGATGCCGGCCAGCGGCCGGCACTACCGGTGCTGTGGGCCGCCATTACCCCGCACCGCGCAACGCCTGCGCGGCCGGAGGGAGTTACCATTGGGGTTTGATCCCCGTAACGGTCCCGATTCATGCGTAATCCGCTGATGCTCCTTCCGCTGGCCGTGGCCCTGGCCGCCGGCTGCTCCCAGGAGGCGGCCGCGCCCGCCGCCGCCCCGACTGCCGCAAAGGCCCCTGCCGCCCCCGTGAACGCCGAGAACCGCAGCCACGACGAAAGCTCGTACGCCGAGCCGGACAAGGTCGTCATCAAGGACATCGCGCTGGATCTGAAGCTGGACTTCGACCAGAAGCAGATCGGCGGCACCGCCACCTACACCCTGGAATGGAAGCAGAAGGACGCCAGGCAGCTGGTGCTCGACACCCGCGAGCTGACCGTGTCCAAGGTCGAGGCCGTCGCCGCCGACGGCGCGCGCAGCCCGCTGAAGTTCGAGCTGGCCGCCGCTGACAAGGTGTTCGGCAGCAAGCTGACCATCGAGGCCCCGGAACAGCCGGCCAAGGTGGAAGTGAGCTACCACACCGCACCGACGGCCTCGGGCCTGCAGTGGCTGGCGCCGTCGATGACCGAGGGCAAGAAGCTGCCCTTCATGTTCAGCCAGTCGCAGGCCATCCACGCCCGTTCGTGGGTGCCGCTGCAGGACACCCCGAGCGTGCGTTTCACCTACAGCGCGCACGTGGTCTCGCGCCCGGACGTGATGGTGCTGATGAGCGCCGACAACGATCCGAAGGCCGCGCGTGACGGTGACTACACCTTCAAGATGCCGCAGCCGATTCCGTCCTACCTGCTGGCCATCGCGGCCGGCGACCTGGTGTTCGAGCCGATCTCCGGCCGCTCCGGCGTCTGGGCCGAGCCGACCATGGTCAACAAGGCCGCCAAGGAATTCGAGGACACCGAGAAGATGATCGGTGCCGCCGAGAAGCTGTACGGCGAATACCGCTGGGGCCGCTACGACATGCTGGTGCTGCCGCCGTCGTTCCCGTTCGGCGGCATGGAGAACCCGCGCCTGACCTTCGCCACCCCGACCGTGATCGTCGGCGACAAGTCGCTGGTCTCGCTGGTCGCCCATGAACTGGCGCACAGCTGGTCGGGCAACCTGGTGACCAACGCCAGCTGGAAGGACATCTGGCTCAATGAAGGCTTCACTACCTACGTCCAGGGCCGCATCACCGAAGCCCTGTACGGCAAGGAGATGGCCGAGATGGAGAAGCAGATCGACCAGACCGACCTGCTGGCCGAAGTGAAGGACATGAGCCCGGCCGACCAGGCGCTGGCGCTGCCGCCGCTGAACGAGCGCGACCCCGACGAAGCGCTCAGCCAGGTCGCCTACGTCAAGGGTGCATGGTTCCTGGAGTTCCTGGAGCAGCGCTTCGGCCGCGAGACCTTCGATCCGTTCCTGCGCGGCTGGTTCGATGACCATGCTTTCCAGAGCGCGAACACCGACCAGTTCGTCGGCTACATGAAGAAGAACCTGCTGCCGAAGAATCCGTCGGCAGTGACCGAGGCCGAACTGAAGGCATGGCTGGACGAGCCGGGTATCCCGGCGTTCGCGGCCAAGGCGCAGTCGCGCAACTTCAGCAGCGTCGATACCGCACGCATCGCCTTTGCCAGCGCCGGCACCGTGCCCAGCAGCCAGGTCATCGCCGACTGGAGCACCCAGGAATGGGTGCGCTTCATCGACGGCCTGGGCGCGACCCAGCCGCTGGACAAGCTGGCCACGCTGGACAAGGCCTTCCACTTCACCGGCACCCCGAATGGCGAAATCGCCATGCGCTGGTACCCGCTGGCGATCCGCAGCGGCTACGAGCAGGCCAATGAAGGCGCGGCGGCATTCATCGAGCGCGTCGGCCGTCGCAAGCTGATCCTGCCGATCTACGCCGAACTGGTGAAGACCCCGAAGGGGCTGGAGCTGGCCAAGCAGGCCTTCGAAAAGGCCAAGCCGGGCTACCACCCGATCACCACCGCCTCGGTCCAGGACATGCTGGCCAAGGCTGAAGCCAAGTAAGCGGTAGTGCCGGCCGCTGGCCGGCAACCGGTCACTGCTTCACCACCAACGGCGGGGAAACCCGCCGTTGGTGTATCCGCTTTTCGCTGCCGATAGAATCGGGATGCACTCGCAAAGGACCTCCGCCATGAAACGACTGATCCTGCTCACCGCCTGCACGCTGGCGCTGGCCGCCTGCAGCAACCCCGAGGAAGAACGCAAGGCGAAGGAAGCCGCCGCAGCCGCCGTGCAGGCGCAGAAGGAGGCCAAGGCCGAAGACGTGGCCAAGCAGTACGACATGGCCGTGGCCGCGCAGGACTGGGAGCGCGCGCGCCTGCATGGTGCCTCGCTGCTGGACCAGTACAAGGACACCGCGGCCGCCGAGCGCATCGCCGCAGGCTTCGACGAGGTCAAGGCCAAGGGCGATGCCGCGCGCGACTTGCGCCGCATGCAGGCACTGTGGCAGTACAACCAGATCCCGGTGGGCAACAAGGGCAACCAGGTTTCGGCGCAGATCTACAGCAAGGAACGGGTGGACGTGGATGGCAGCGGCGCCAAGCCGGTGCAGCTGGTGTTCCGCGATCATCCGGAGTGGAAGCGGCATGCGTATCTGGTGCTGCAGGCCGGCGATTTCCGTTGCCCGCAGTGCACGGTGAAAGTAACCGTGGACGACGGCAAGCCGATTTCCATGGCGGCGTGGCGTCCGAAGACCGATGAAGCCATTGCCCTGTTCATCACCGACCAGAAGGCGCTGTGGAAGCTGGCGCGCAAGGGCAAATCGATCAGCATCGAGTTCCCGGTCAAGGCCGGTGGCACCCGCACCGCTGTGTTCGAAACCGGTGGCGTCGACGCCAGCCGCATGCCGCAGTGGTGGCAGTGATCGTTGCGGCGGGCAGCGCCGTGCACGCGTTGTCCGCGATCCGGCACTGGGTGTTCGACATGGATGGCACGCTGACCGTCGCCGTGCATGATTTCGCTGCGATCCGCCACGCGCTGGAGATCGCGGCCGAGGAAGACATCCTTGACCATATTGCGGCCTTGCCAGACGCACCGGCGCAGGCCAAGCGCGCGTGGCTGCTGGATCATGAGCGTGCGCTGGCCGAGGACGCACTGCCGGCACCGGGTGCGCTGAAGCTGCTGCGCGCGTTGTCGGCGGCAGGCTGCCGGCTCGGCATCCTGACCCGCAATGATCATGCGCTGGCGAAGCTGACCTTGGACGCGATCGGGGTCGGGGCGTTGTTCGACGATGCCGACATCATCGGCCGCGATGAAGCGGTGCCCAAACCCTCACCGGATGGCCTGCAGCAGCATCTGCGGCGTTGGGGGATCGGGGCTGCGGAGGCAGTGATGGTCGGTGACCACGCCTACGACCTGGAGTGCGGCCGTGCCGCAGGCACGCACACCGTGCTGGTCAATCTGCCGGAAAATCCGTGGCCTGGCCGTGCCGACTGGCATTTCGCCGATTGCCGCGCCTTGTTGGCTGCCTGGCAGGGCGCCTGATGATGTAGAGCCGAGCCCACGCTCGGCTGCTCTCCGGTCAGATCGCGCTGGCGCGCGCAAGCCGAGCATGGCTCGGCTCTACAGGAATCAAACAGTGTGTCGACCAAGGTCGACACCTACCAACAGCATTCCCAGCAGCGCATCGGGTGGAAAGCCCCCTTGTTGTTCAAGGGGGCGCGCCGAAGGCGCGGGGATAAGGTGGAATGCGCGAGCAATTTGGTTACGCGCTAAGCGCGTAGCCAAATTGCTGCTTGAACTGCTCGTTGAACTCATCGAAAGTGAAGCGCTGGTTCTGCGTGCCCGGGTGTTCGACCTTCAGCGCGCCCATCAGGTTGCCCATGCGGCCGATGGTCAGCCAGTCGTAGCCCTTCTGGATGCCGTAGATCAGGCCGGCGCGGAAGGCGTCGCCACAGCCGGTCGGGTCGACCACGCGGCGCTCGTGCGCCGGCGGGATGTCGTAGCTCTTTTCCGGGGTGTGGATGACCGCACCCTTCGGGCCACGGGTGGTGATGTAGGCCTTGACCCGGCTGACGATCTCCTTTTCGTCCCAGCCGGTGCGCTCCTGCAGCAGGTTCGACTCGTAGTCGTTGACCACCACGTAGTCGGCCTGATCGATGAACGCGCGCAGCTCCGGGCCGTTGAACAGCGGCATGGCCTGGCCCGGGTCGAAGATGAACGGGATGCCGTCCTCGTGGAATTCCTGCGCGTTCTGGATCATGCCTTCGCGGCCGTCCGGGCCGACCAGGCCCAGGGTCACGCCCGGCACGCCACGCACGTGGTTCTCGTAGGAACGCATCATCGCGCCCGGGTGGAAGGCGGTGATCTGGTTGTTGTCGTGATCGGTGGTGATGAACGCCTGCGGGGTGAACAGCTCATCGATCACGCGCACGCGCGACAGGTCGATGCCCAGGCCTTCGAAGTACTCGCGGTACGGGCCGAAGTCCGATCCCACCGTGCCCATCGGGATCGGCTGGCCACCCAGCAGGTGCAGGTTGTAGGCGATGTTGCCGGCGCAGCCGCCGAACTCGCGGCGCATGCGTGGGACCAGGAACGACACGTTCAGGATGTGCACCTTGTCCGGCAGGATGTGATTCTTGAACTGGTCCGGGAACACCATGATGGTGTCGAAGGCAAGAGAACCACAGATCAGAGCGGACATCGATGTAAGCCTATGCGGTGAATTTTGGGGTGGGCCGGCCCGGTTCAGCGGGCAAGCAAACGGCGCCCTTGGGCGCCCGACGGCGCAAAGGTTACCCGCTGGTGCCGCTCAGGGCCAGAACCGGGTGAGACCTGATCAGGCCGAAAGCCTGTGAAGACGCGGGTTCAGCTAGTTTTTTCCTTGCTCGGCGGCAGGCGGGTTGCTAGGCTTGTCGGCCTCGATTTCTGCCCATTTTTTCGCCATCCCGCGGCGGGCACGACACCCCTCAGGACTCCTTCCTCAGATGTTCAAGAAACTCCGTGGCATGTTCTCCAACGACCTGTCCATCGACCTGGGCACGGCCAACACCCTCATCTACGTGCGCGGGCAGGGGATCGTACTGAACGAGCCATCGGTCGTGGCCGTGCGCCAGGACCGTGCCATCGGTGGCACCCGCTCGGTGGCAGCCGTAGGCGCCGAAGCCAAGCAGATGCTGGGCCGTACCCCGGGCCACATCACCACCATCCGCCCGATGAAGGACGGCGTCATCGCCGACTTCACCTACACCGAGGCGATGCTCAAGCACTTCATCAAGAAGGTGCACAAGTCGCGCGTGCTGCGCCCGAGCCCGCGCGTGCTGGTCTGCGTGCCGGCCGGTTCGACCCAGGTCGAGCGCCGCGCGATCAAGGAATCGGCCGAGGAAGCCGGTGCCCGTGACGTGTTCCTGATCGAAGAGCCGATGGCCGCCGCGATCGGCGCCGGCATGCCGGTCACCGAAGCCCGTGGCTCGATGGTCATCGACATCGGCGGCGGCACCACCGAAGTGGCGGTGATCTCGCTCAACGGCATCGTCTATTCGGCCTCGGTCCGCATCGGCGGCGACCGCTTCGACGAGTCCATCACCAACTACGTGCGCCGCAACCACGGCATGCTGATCGGTGAAGCCACCGCCGAGCGCATCAAGGTCGAGCTGGGCTGCGCCTACCCGCAGGCGGAAGTGATCGAGATGGAAATCTCCGGCCGCAACCTCGCCGAGGGCGTGCCGAAGATGATCAAGATCAGCTCCAACGAGGTGCTCGAGGCCCTGCACGAACCGCTGTCGGGCATCGTCAGCGCGGTGAAGCTGGCGCTGGAGCAGACCCCGCCGGAACTGTGCGCCGACGTCGCCGAGCGCGGCATCGTGCTGACCGGTGGCGGCGCCCTGCTGCGCGACCTGGACCGCCTGATCTCCGAGGAAACCGGCCTGCACGTGCAGGTGGCCGACGATCCGCTGACCTGCGTGGCCCGCGGCGGCGGTCGTGCGCTGGAGCTGGTGGACATGCACGGCAACGAGTTCTTTGCGCCGGAATAAGCCGTCCCGGCCGTTCCTGCCCGCCGCGCCCTTCCGGGGTGCGGCCCGCCGTGATGGCGGGCCGGCACCGGCGGGGCGCCCGCGTGTTTCCCTTCCGCCTTCTGCCAGTTGAATCGTTGCCGTGCCGCCCTACGCCGGTCCTCCCGTCGCCTCCCGATCCGGTGATGCCGCCAGCCCCCTGCGGTTGCTGGCCTATCTCGCGTTGGCCATCACGCTGATCGTGCTCGATGACCAGGCCGGCTGGCTGGCGCGCCTGCGCGAGCAGGCCAACAGCCTGGTGCAGCCGGTCTGGGCACTGGCCGGCCTGCCCGGCAAGCTCGGCAACCAGGTCAAGGATTCTGCCGCCAGCCACAGCCAGCTGGTCGCCGAGAACCGCGAACTGCGCAACCAGCTGCTGCTGGCCAACGCGCGCCTGACCCGCCTGCAGACCGCCGCACTGGACAATGCCCAGCTGCGCGAACTGCTGAACGTGGCCGAGCGCAGTGGCCTGGACGTGCAGCTGGCGCCGATCCTGGACATCGACCTGGACCCGGTCAAACAGCGCCTGGTACTCGATGCCGGCAGCCGCGAGGGCGTGCATGTCGGCCAGGCGGTGATCGACGCCGGCGGCCTGATGGGCCAGGTGATCAGCGTCACCGGCGGCACCTCTACCGTGCTGCTGCTGACCGACCCTGACCATGCCGTGCCGGTCACCGTGGCCCGCAACGGCGTTCGCCTGATCGTCTATGGCCGCGGCGACACGCTGGAACTGCGCGATATTCCGCTCAGCGCCGGGGTGGAAGTGGGCGATGAGATCGTCACCTCCGGCCTCGGTGGCCGCTTCCCGGCGGGCTTCCCGGTCGGCACCATCACCGCACTGCGACCGGACGACACCCATGCCTTCCTGGTCGGCGAACTGAAGCCGGCGGCGCAGCTCGACCGCGGCCGCGACGTGCTGCTGCTGCGCCCGGGCGCGGCGATCCGCATTCCGCCGGAGCTGCGCCTGCAGCTGGAAGAAACCGCCCCGGGTGGCCCGGCCACCGGCGCCACCGTGCCCGTGGGAACCGCGCCAGCGGCATCGACGCCAGCTCCGGTCAGCGCCCCGGTAGTGCCGGCCGCTGGCCGGCAACAGCCCTCGTCGCAAACGAGGTCTGTTGCCCCCGCATCCTCCCCTGATCCTGCTGCTCCGGTAGTGCCGGCCGCTGGCCGGCAACCGACCACGCCGGAGGCGCAGCGATGAGCCGCCTGCGCGACAACCCATGGGTGCTGCCGGCCAGCCTGGTGGTGGCGCTGCTGCTGGGCCTGCTGCCGTTGCCGGCGCTGCTGCAGCCGCTGCGCCCGTACTGGCTGGCGCTGGTGCTGGCGTACTGGGTCATCGAAGCGCCCGAGCGCGTCGGCCTGGGCATCGCCTTCGCCAGCGGCGTCATCGCCGACCTGCTGTACGGCGGTGTCCTCGGCGAACAGGCACTTCGGCTGGTGATGCTGGCTTTCATCCTGCAGCGCTTCCGCGCGCGCATCCGCTTCTTCCCGATGTCGCAGCAGATGCTGGCCATCGGCGGCCTGCTGTTCAACGACCGCATCGTCAGCGCACTGGTGCACATCCTGGTGGGCGAACCGACCCTGCCGTGGTCGTACTGGTGGGCCCCGCTGCTGGGCATGGGCCTGTGGCCGCTGGTGTTCGTGCTGCTGGACGCGGTGCGCTTCGGCAAGCGCGGGCGCTGAGCCATGATTCCGCGCCGCCAGGTCAAGAATCCACACGCCGAAGCCGAGCAGTTCCGCCGTCGCGCGGCGCTCGGTTTCCTGGGCGTGCTGGTCTGCCTGCTGGGGCTGGGCGGCTGGTACTTCAAGCTGCAGGTGCTGGACCACGACGTCTATGCCACGCGCTCGGAAGCCAACCGCATCAAGCCGCGGCCGGTGGTGCCCGGGCGCGGCATGATCTACGACCGCAATGGCCGCCTGCTGGCCGAGAACGTGCCGGCGTTCCGCCTGGACGTGACCCCAGACAAGGTCAAGGACATGGACGCCACCCTGGAAGGGCTGGCGAAGATCATCAGCATCAGCCCGGAAGAGCTTGAAGCGTTCAACAAGTCGCGCAAGGCGCGCCGCAAGTTCCTGCCGGTCACGCTGAAGCTGCGCATGAGCGACGAGGAGATGGCGCGCTTTGCCGTCGACCGCTGGCGTTTCCCGGGGGTCGAGCTGGAACCCTACCTGACCCGGCGCTACCCGTATGGCGATCTGTTCGCGCACATCATCGGCTACGTCGGTCGCGTCGATGACAAGGATCTGGAAATCCTCGGCGAAGGTAATGCCGCGCTGACCCACATCGGCAAATCCGGCCTGGAGCGCTATTACGAGCAGCAGCTGCGTGGCCGGGTCGGCTATGAACAGGTCGAGACCAACGTGCAGGGCCGCGCGATCCGCACCATCGGCCGGGTGGCCGCGCAGTCCGGTGCGGACCTGCGGCTGTCGATCGACGCCGACCTGCAGCGCGCGATGGTGGCTGCCTTCGGCGACCAGGAAGGCTCGGCGGTGGCGATGGACCCGCGTACCGGCGAAGTGCTGGCGATGGTCAGCCTGCCGTCCTACGACCCCAACCTGTTCGTCAACGGCATTTCCCATGCCGACTTCAAGGCATTGAACGAAAACCCGTCGCGGCCGCAGTTCAACCGCCTGGTGCTCGGTGGCGTCGCCCCCGGTTCCACGCTGAAACCCCTGATCGGCCTGGCCGGCCTGGATTCGGGCGTGCGCCGCCCGGAAGACAAGGTGCTGTCCACCGGCATGTTCTACCTGCCCGGCACTTCACGTGGCTGGGGTGATGCGCATCGCGGCGGCCACGGCTGGACCGACCTGCGCAAGTCGATCGCCGAATCGGTCAATACCTATTACTACAAGCTGGCGCTGGACCTGGGCATCGAGCGCTTCGACCATTACATGGAGTACTACGGCTTCGGCCAGCCGACCGGCATCGACCTCACCGGCGAAATCGGCGGCATCCTGCCGTCGCCGGCCTACAAGCGGAAGACCCGCAAGGAAGCCTGGTTCCCGGGCGACACGGTCAACATCAGCATCGGCCAGGGCGACTGGAAGGTCACCCCGCTGCAGCTGGCGCGCGGCGTCAGCGCGCTGGCCGACGGCCAGCTGCGCACCCCGCACCTGGCGATCCAGCAGCGCGAAGGATTCGACAGCGACTGGACGGCAATGCCGGCCGGCGAAAGCAAGCCGATCAGCCCCAACCCCAACAACGTGCAGGCCGTGCGCGAGGGCATGATGGCGACCATGCGGCCCGGCGGCAGCGGCTGGCGCGTGGCGGTGGGTGCGCCGTACGTGATGGCCGGCAAGACCGGTACCGCACAGGTCATCAGCCGCAAGGGCACTGCTGCAGTGAACCCGAAGAGCCTGCCGATGCACCTGCGCCACCGCGCGCTGTTCGTTGGCTTCGCGCCGGTCGAAAACCCGGTGATCGCGATTGCGGTGGCGGTGGAAGGCGGTGGCTACGGTGGTTCAGCCGCGGCGCCGATCGCCCGCAAGGTGTTCGATGCCTACCTGCTGGGCAAGATGCCCGAAGGCATGCAGCCGCTGGACAGCGAGCGCGGCACCACTGCCATCGGCGCCACCGCGTTCGACAACGAAGACGCGAGCGCGCGCCAGGCCGGCGATCTTGCCGCTGCACAGGTGGGAGAACATCCGGTGCTGATCGGCGTGCCTGCACCGGCGCCTGCACCCGCGCCGCAGCCGGATGCGCAGGCCGCCGCGTTGCCGGCCACGCCACGGCCGACCCCTGCGGAGCCCGCACGATGAGAGTGTTCCTGCGTTGGGCCGGCGACATGCTGCGCCGCTTCTTCAGTACGCTGGACTGGGTGCTGTGCCTGGCCCTCGGCGCGCTGATGGTGATCGGCCTGGCGACCCTGAAGAGTGCCGGAGGCGGCAGCCTGGTGATGGCCCAGGGCGCGCGCTTCGCGGTGGGCATGGCGGCGCTGTGGGGCATCTCGCGCGTGCCTATCCTGCGCATCCGCTCGGCCACGCCGATGATCTATGCGATCTCGATGATTCCGTTGCTGGCGGTGTTCGTGCTCGGCACCGGCAAGTACGGCCGGCAGTGGCTGGACCTGAAGTTCTTCTACCTGCAGCCGGCCGAGCTGCTGAAGGTGAGCCTGCCGATGATGGTGGCCTGGTACCTGCACAGGATGCCGCTGCCACCGCGCTTCAATACCGTGCTCGTGGCCTTGGTCATCATCGGCGTACCGACCGGCCTGGTGATGCTGCAGCCGGACTTCGGCACCGGTGTGCTGATCGCCGCCAGTGGCGTGTTCGTGCTGCTGCTGGCAGGCCTGCCGTGGTGGTGGGTCGGGCTGGGCGTAGGCGGCGTGGCCGCGGTCGCGCCGGTGGCCTGGTTCTGGCTGCTGCGGCCGTACCAGAAGGACCGCATCATGATGTTCCTGGACCCGGAAATGGACGCGCTTGGCGCCGGCTGGAACATCATCCAGTCGAAGATCGCGATCGGTTCCGGGGGCTTCGATGGCAAGGGCTGGGGCGAGGGCTCGCAGTCGCACCTGAACTTCATTCCCGAGCAGACCACCGACTTCGCGTTCTCGGTGCTGAGCGAGGAATTCGGCTGGATCGGCGTGGCCACCGTGCTGGCGCTGTACCTGCTGGTGATCGGGCGTTGCCTGTGGATTGCCAGCCAATCGCGCGATTCCTATTCGCGCCTGCTTGCCGGGGCCACCGGACTGGCATTCTTCGTCTACGTACTGGTCAACGGCGGGATGATTTCCGGCCTGCTGCCGGTGGTGGGCGTGCCGATGCCGCTGATCAGTTACGGCGGTACCTCGGCGGTGTCACTGCTGGCCGGCTTCGGCCTGGTGATGGCGGTGCGCAGCCACAACCCGGTGCACGGCGGCTACGGCTAGCCGCCGCGCTTCCTGCTCCTGATTCTTGTAGAGCCGAGCCATGCTCGGCTGCTTCTGCTGTATGAAAGGCAGTCGGGCATGGCTCGACTCTACAAATGCGGCACCGCGCTGACAGCTTCACGCAAGCACGCATTGCTACCGTGGCCGTGTGGAATGGAAACGACTGCTTGGCGGCTGCCGTGAGGCGGTGCGCACGATCGATCTGCCGTTGCTGGTTGCGTTGTTGATCCTGATGGGCGTCGGCCTGGCGGTGCTGCACAGCGTGTCCGGCCCCGTGGCCGGGCAGGCGGCGCGCTTTGCCGGTGGCCTGGTGGCGATGTGGCTGCTGTCGCGTGTTTCGCTGCTGCGCCTGCGGGCGTGGACACCAGCGTTGTATGCGTTGTCGATGCTGCCGCTGATGGCGGTCTACGTGGTCGGCACCGGCAAATACGGGCAGCGCTGGCTCAACCTCGGCGTGTTCTACCTGCAACCGTCCGAACTGCTCAAGCTCAGCCTGCCGCTGATGATGGCCTGGTACCTGCATCGCCAACCGCTGCCGCCGTCGCCACGCACGGTACTGACGGCTGCGGTGCTGATCGGCATGCCTGCAGTACTGATCCTGATGCAGCCCAACCTCGGTACCGCAACGCTGGTCACCGCCAGCGGCGTGTTCGCCTTGTTGCTGGCGGGCCTGCACTGGGGATGGGTGGCGACCGGGGCAACAGGGCTTGCGGTGGCCGCACCCCTGGCATGGTTCGGTCTGTTGCGTCAGTACCAGAAGGATCGCGTGCTGACCTTCCTCGATCCGGCGGCAGACCCGCTCGGCACCGGTTGGAACATCCTGCAGTCACGCATCGCGATCGGCTCCGGTGGCTGGGACGGGCGCGGCTGGGGGCAGGGCACCCAGGCCACGCTGGACTTCCTGCCTGAGTACACCACGGACTTCGCGTTCTCGGTGCTGGCCGAAGAGTTCGGCTGGATCGGGGTGGCCACCGTGTTTGCGCTGTACCTGTTCGTGGTCGGCCGCTGCCTGTGGATCGCGGTGCACGCCCGCGACACGCACGCAAGGTTGCTGGCCGGCAGCCTGGGCTTGGCGTTCTTCGTGTACGTACTGGTGAACGGCGGGATGATTTCCGGCCTGCTGCCGGTGGTGGGCATTCCGATGCCGTTGATCAGTTATGGCGGTACCTCGGCGGTGTCGCTGCTGGCGGGTATCGGGCTGGTGATGGCGGTGCGCGGGCACCGACCTGTGCACGGGGGATAGGGTTTCCAGCCAACGGCGCAGCCCCTCGTGGATGACCGCGCAAAGCAGTTCATGGGTGGGGCCGGGTAGATGGGCCGCGCAGGGGACGCTGCAAGTACATCCATGTAAGCTCGGTCGCCGCATCCATGCGGCTCACGCCCCTGCGCAGCCCATCTACCCGGCCACGGACAGGTTCCGTGCGCGTCTCCCCCGGAGAAGAAAAAGAAGATCAAAAGCAAAGGCGGCCTGGCGGGTCGCTTCATTGCCTTGTGTAGAGCCGATCCATGCTCGGGTCACGAGCAAGCGCAGCGTCGCGATCTTTTGATCTTCTTTTTCTTCTCCGTGGGTGGCAGACCTCCGAAATCTGTCAGAGGCCGGTCGGGTTGGGTACGCGGGGGTGTCAGCCGCATGGATGCGGCTGCCAAGCCTCCAGGGACGGATTCACGGCGTCCCCCGCGTACCCAACCCGACCGGCCCACCCGCGGCTTCTCCTTTCCGCGACCACCCAGACACCACCCACGAGGGGCTGCGCCGATGGCTGGAAACTTCCTGACTCTGCGCAACGCCAGTTATGGAAGCGTTCTCACAACGCTGCACGACAGCACACCCGCTGACCAAAGTCCGCAAAAAACGTTAGCTGGTTCACACTTTTACGCCGCGTTGATCTTGATCAATGGACTTGTCGTAATCGGCCTGCACAATGGCGGCCCGTTCGGCACGGCGCGCCGTCAATCGATGCAGCGCGAGGGGGCGTCGGGCGGGAGCAGTACTGATCCAACGGGTACAGGGAGCGCGGGGAACTGTCACTGGGGAGCGGCAGCCGCGCAGGTACCGACCGGATCCGGTCGCCGGTTGCGTCTGCGGGGATGGGGACGCAACCGGCCACCTCTATCTGAATGGGGAAGCCCGATCACGACGTCTTCACATTTCCCGCTGAACGGGGGCAAATCGTTGTGATTCATGGTGTTAGGGGTTTTAATTCATCCATGACCTGCTAACCTGCGACGATGATTCGACGCACTCTGGCCTGCATGCTCACCCTCGGCCTGGTCGCCTGCGCGACCCAGCCGAAGTCCCCACCGTCTTCGCCGCAGGCCAGCAGCACGCCGCGCCAGCCGTCCGCCAAGGCCCATGGTCCGGCCGAGGCCGCGCCTGAAGCCGCTGCCGCCACCGCACCGCCGGTCGATCTCACCCCGGTGCCGTTCGAGGTTGCACGGGCCCGCTTCATTGCCGATACCGCCAAGCGATATGGCCTGAGGCCGGAGGAGATCAGCAGCGTGCTCGACCAGGCGCAGGTGCGCCAGCCGATCATCGCCGCCATGTCGCGTCCGGCCGAACGGGTCAAACCGTGGAACGAGTACCGGCCGATGTTCATCAGCAAGGCCCGCATCGATGGCGGCCGCGCGTTCCTGGCCCAGCATCGTGCCGAACTGGATCGCGTGCAGCAGCGCACCGGCGTGCCGGCCGAGGTGATCGTGGCGATCATCGGCGTGGAAACCAGCTACGGAAAGAATGCGGGCAATCATCGCGTGCTCGATGCGCTGTACACGCTGGCGTTCTACTACCCGCGCAGTGGCGACCCGGCCAAGCTGGAGCGCGAAGTGCGCCGCGAGCTGTTCTTCCGCGATGAGCTGGCCAAGCTGTTCGAGCTGGGCCGTGAGGAAAAGCTGGACATCACCACGCTCAAGGGCAGCTATGCCGGTGCGATGGGCATGGGCCAGTTCATGCCGTCCAGCTATCTCGATTACGCCGTGGACGGTAATGGCGATGGCCGTCGCGACCTGTTCACCAGCTACGACGATGTGTTCTCGTCCATCGCCAATTATTTCGTGAAGAAGGGCGGCTGGGTCCGTGGTGGCCAGGTGGCCGTACCGGCCACGCTGGCGCCGGGTCGCGAGGAGTTCAACCCGACCGAATGGATGCCGACCTGGTCGCTGGCCGACCTGGCCCAGCGCGGCTACCAGCCCAGCGCTGCGGTGCAGCCGGGCGCCACCGCAACGCCGATCACGCTTGAGGGCAGCACCGGCAAGCAGTACTGGCTGGGCTTCCAGAACTACTACGCGATCACCCGCTACAACCTCTCGAAGATGTACGCGATGGCCGTGTTCCAGTTGTCGCAGGCCATCGCCGGACAGGAGCTGCCCCCGGCATGAACATCAGATGGCTGGTCCCGAGCTTGATCGTCCTCGCGCTGGCTGCCTGCAGCAGTGCGCCGAAGAAGCCGGCCACGGCCGGCCACGGTGGCAAGCCCAGCGGCACGGTGGTGCAGGGTCGGGGCTCGCGCCCGGCGCATTGCCCGGAAGGCTCGCCCTATGCCGCGGCCAAGGAAGACCCGAACACGCGCGGCAACTACACCGCCGGGGGGCTGTACAAGCCAGGCGTGCGCGACAGCACCCCGGACTACATTCCCAACGTCGCCTGCATTCCCGAGCCGGAAGTGACCGCCGAAGAGCGTTCGGCCATCGGCAACAAGTCGCCGTACGTGGTGCTGGGCAAGTCGTACAAGGTGCTCGACGACACCCGCAATTATGTCGAGCGCGGTACCGCGTCGTACTACGGCGCCAAGTTCCACGGCCGCCTGACCTCCAACCGCGAGGTCTACGACATGTACCAGTTCACCGCCGCGCACAAGACGCTGCCGCTGCCCAGCTTCGCCCGTGTGACCAACCTGGACAACGGCGAGTCGGTGATCGTGCGCGTCAACGACCGTGGCCCGTTCCATGATGGCCGTGTGGTCGACCTCAGTTATGCCGCCGCAGTGCGGCTGGGCATCACCCAGCGCGGTACCGGCAATGTGGAGGTGCGCGCGTTGCAGCCGGGCGAGGGCAACCTGCTGGCGCAGAAGCCGTCGCGCCGCGAGCGCCGTGCCGCCGAAACGGCTGTCGCGGCGGCCAGTACGCGCCCGGTAACGGCTGCGCGTGCCACCGCCGACAGCGACATCGATCGCCTGGTCAAGCGCCTTCCGGCCGACGCCACGCCTGCGCGTGGCCAGCCGGCCACCACACAGGGCGTGGCCAGCGCGGTGCCGGACGTGGCGGTCAGCAGCCTGCCGCCGAGCGCACCGCCGGTGCGCAGCCCCACAATGGCGCCGGTTGCAGTCGCCAGCGCCGCGCCGCGCACGGTCGCGCCGGCCGCAGTGCGTACGGTGCCCGCCACCGCAGCAGCCCCAAGCCTGTCGCAGCAGGTGGTCGGCGCGGTGATGGTGCAGGTCGCCAGCTTCTCCAGCCGCGACAATGCCAACCGCGCGATGGGCCAGCTCAACGCGGCCGGCATTGTCGGCGCGACCATCAGCGACATCGCCGCCGGTGGCCGCACCCTGTTCCGGCTGCGCGTTCCCGCCAGCGACCATGCCAGTGCCGCGGAACTTGTCGGCCGCATCGCCGGTCTGGGCCTGGGTTCGCCGCAGATCGTCAAGGATTGACCCGCCTGGGCTGGTGCTGCCGGCCCAGGCTCGCCCGGCCTTACAATGGCCGCTTCGTTCCACCCTCCATTCCTGGCCGTCCCCTGGAGCCTGCTGTCCAATGAATTTCCGTTCCGCCGCCACCGCCCTGGCCGCCACCCTGGTGGTGGGCCTGGCTTCCGCCCAGACGCCGCTGCCGACCCCGGCCACGCCTGCGCCTGCCGCCGCCGCTGCCCCGGCCACCGTTGCCACCCCCCCGGCGCCGGTGCCGAGCGTATCCAAGGCCTGGGTGCTGATGGACTACGCCACCGGCCAGGTGCTGGCTGGCGAAAACATCCACGAGCAGCTGGCCCCGGCCAGCATCACCAAGGTGATGACGTCCTACGTGGTTGCCGCCGAGGTCAAGAACGGCAAGGTCCGTGCGGATGACCAGGTGATGATGAGCGAGCGCGCATGGCGCGAAGGCGGCGCCGGCACCGATGGCAGCTACAGCGGCTTCCCGGTCAATCAGACCGCACGCCTGGAAGACATGGAAAAGGGCATGGCGATCCAGTCCGGCAATGACGCCGCGATCGCCCTGGCCGAGCATGTGGCCGGCAGCGAAGAAGCCTTCGCGTCGCTGATGAACAGCTACGCCGCCAAGATCGGCATGAAGAACTCGCACTTCGTCAACGCCCACGGCCTGACCGCCGAAGGCCACCACAGCACCGCCTATGACCTGGCACTGCTGGGCCGCGCGATGGTGCGTGATTACCCGGAAACCTACGCGTACAACAAGATCAAGGAATTCCAGGTCGGCAACATCAAGCAGCCCAACCGCAACCTGCTGCTGTGGCGAGATGGCAGCGTCGACGGCATCAAGACCGGCCACACCTCCGAAGCCGGTTACTGCCTGATGAGTTCGGCGCAGCGCGGCGACCAGCGCCTGATCGCCGTGGTATTGGGTGGTGCGTCGGAAAAGCAGCGCGCTGATGACAGCCTGGCCCTGCTGAACTGGGGTTTCCGCTTCTTCGAGACCCACCGCCTGTACGAGCCGGGCAAGCCCGTGGCCGAGCACAAGGTCTGGAAGGGCACCGCCGACAAGGTGCAGCTGGGCGTGGCGCAGCCGATGCTGGTCAGCGTGCCGCGCGGCCGCTACAACGACCTGAAGCCGAGCATCGACGTGCCCAAGACCCTGGAGGCACCGTTCACTGCCGGCCAGCAGATCGGCACCGTGAAGGTCACGCTGGACGGCAAGGTCGTCGCCGAAGCGCCGCTGGTCGCCGTGACTGCCGTCGAACAGGCCGGCTTCTTCAAGCGCCTGTGGGACAGCTTCTGGATGTGGTGGGAATCGGAATGATCCACGCCCCGGCGTGGTGAATGAAAAGGCCGGCGTATGCCGGCCTTTTCGTTCCGGGATGTCGGATGCGGATGGGGGGAGTGCCGGCCGCTGGCCGGCTCCCCATGAATCCATCCGGAAATGCGAGAGCCGGCCAGCGGCCGGCACTACCGGCAGCGCCTCACTTGCAGCGAGCGATGCAGTAACCGGTGTGCCGACCAACGGTCGGCACCTACCCGCTTCACCCTCAGCCCCTCGCCTACAGCGAGCGGCTGATGGTGAAGCTGCCGAACACCGGCGATTGGCGCTGGCCGTTGAATTCGCGCGTGCTGTGGTAGCGCGCGGCAGCGAACTTCCAGCGGCCGTACATCACCGCCACGCCGTACCCGCCGTAGGCCACCACATGGCGCTTGTCCACGCTGTGGCTGTTGCGGAAGGTGTTGCCATCCAGCGTGATGTCGCGGATCACCCAGGCAGCGTCGGAGGTCGCGAACAGGTGCCAGGACCATCCGCTTGGGCGGCCGCCGCGGGTCGGCGCCGTGTTCTCACCTGCCGGGCGCAACGGCGTGCTGCCGAAGTCATCCGGCAGCTTCCAGCCGAAGCGCACTTCACCGCCCAAATTGGCCTTGGTTTCCAGGTTGCCGATCGACCCGCCGTAGTGGCTGATCGCGTCCCAACCCCAACCGTCGGCATTGACGCTGGCATCGCCCGGCCAGCGGCGCATGCGCTCATGGGTCAGCATGAACAGTGGTTCGTTGTGCAGCTGGTTGTCCCAACCCTTGAATTTCTCGTCGCCCAACACTTCATGCACGGCATTCTGCACCTGCTTGCCCTGCGCCCACGGGCCGACCACGCCCAGTGTCAGCTGGGTGGTCTGCAGGCGGTCGCCGCTGCGCGCATTGAAACCGAAGTTTGCGATCAGCACGCCGGCGTAAGGGCGGTCGTCCTCGATCAGGTCCCTGCGGCTGAAATCGGTTGGGGTGAAAATCCCCTGGCCGATGCTGAAGATCATGTTCTGCTGTTCGAACCTGCCCGGATGCAGCCCTTCCAGGTACCGGTTCACCCAGCGCGCCATGCGTGGCAGGCAGGGGTCGTCGGTGTAATCGACCAGATTGGGGGAGACCAGGGTCAACAGCGCACCGTTGGTATAGCCCTGATCCTGGTGGCGGCCGCCGAACAGGTCGTTGTCGACGCGGAAATTGACCTGCGGCGGATGGTCGCGCATCGCGTCCGGGCCACATTGTTCGGCCGCCTGGGCGGCAAGCGGGAGGGCAGCAGCCAGCAGGCCGTACAGGCCGAAGGCCGCAAGGCGGCGGTGGGAGGGGGGACTCATTGGGAGGGCTTTGTTCTGTCTGTCGTTGTATGCCGCGACACGGTACTCGCGGGGATGTGACGGAACGAGCGCGTTCGAATCACTTGTCTGTTCCGAAAACGACATTGTCTCGTGAGGACAATCCTGAACCCTCCTGTAGTGGGTTTCGGGGCATTGACCAATGCTGAACGTCTGTTCAGCTGCAACGCAGCGACTCACCAGTGCGCCGTTTGACGTTGATGAATACTCTTGGGTTTGTTGCCCTGCGGCCCGATAATGGCTCCATGGAAATCAAGTCCGACAACCCCGACCACGGCTTCCAGTTCCCCGGCCAGTTCGAGCTCAGCGCCATGGGCCCGGCCAACCGCGGCCTGGAACATGAGCTCCCCCGCCTGCTGCTGGCTGCCGGCATCGATGTGGTCAACGAACGCATCAGCTGGAAGCACTCCTCCAACGGCAAGTACGTCTCCGTCCGCATCGTGTTCAAGGCCGAAAGCCGCGAGCAGTACGACCTGGCGCACCAGGCGCTGCGCGACCACCCGGAAGTGAAGTGGACGCTGTAGCCGACAGCTGCCCGGCCGAAGCCGCCCCGGAACACCGCGCGCCGCGTCCGGCGGTGGTCCGTGACCTCGGCCGCCAAGCCTACGAGCCGGTATGGCGCGCCATGCAGCGCTTCACCGACCAGCGCAGCGACAACGATGCCGACGAGCTGTGGGTGGTCGAGCACGACCCGGTGTTCACCCTGGGCCAGGCCGGCAAGGACGAGCACGTGCTGGCACCGGGTGAGATCCCGGTGCTGCACGTGGACCGAGGTGGCCAGGTGACCTACCACGGTCCCGGCCAGATCGTGGTCTATCCGCTGCTGCGCCTGCCGCGGCTGGGGATCGGGGTCCGCGACTACGTGTGCCGCATCGAGCAGGCCCTCATCGATACGCTGGCCGAGTGGAACATCGGTGCCGAACGCCGCGAGGGCGCCCCGGGCGTCTACGTCGGTGGTGCCAAGATCGCTGCGCTCGGCATCCGTGTGCGGCGCGGCTGCACCTTCCATGGGCTGGCCTTCAACGTGGCCATGGACCTGGAACCCTTCCACCGCATCAATCCCTGTGGCTATCAGGGGTTGCAGGTGACCTCGGTAGTAGACTTGGGCGGGCCCTCCGGCATGGAGGCCGTCAAGCCGGTACTGCTGGAGCACCTGGCCCGCCAGTTCGGCCTGCTGCTCCAGCCCACGCACGAACTGCCCGATCTTTCTGCGGCCGCCTGACCGCTCCCGGAACTGCCATGACTGAAACCACCGCCCGTTCCATTCCCCTGCAGATCGTGCAGGGCGACTCCCCATCCGCCGCGCCGTTGCAGGCCGGGGTCAAGCAGCTGGGCGGTGACAAGATCAACCGCTCGCCGGTGCAGTTCGCCGACGCGCCGGTGCTGCGCAAGCCGTCATGGATCCGCGTGCGCATTCCCTCGGGAAATGCCGTGCAGAACCTGAAGGCCAAGCTGCGCGAAAACCGCCTGGTGACCGTATGCGAGGAAGCCAGCTGCCCGAACATCCACGAATGCTTCGGCCATGGCACCGCCACCTTCATGATCCTCGGCGAGGTCTGCACCCGCCGCTGCTCGTTCTGCGACGTGGCCCATGGCCGCCCGAAGCCGCCGGATGCCAACGAACCGGCCAGCCTCGGCCAGACCGTGGCCGACATGGGCCTGAAGTACGTGGTGGTGACCAGCGTCGACCGCGATGACCTGCGTGACGGCGGTGCCCAGCACTTCGTCGACTGCATCACCGCCATCCGCGAAAAGTCGCCGGGTACCCGCATCGAAGTGCTGACGCCGGACTTCCGTGGCAAGGGCCGCATGGAGCGCGCGCTGGAGATCCTGGCGCAGAACCCGCCGGATGTGTTCAACCACAACATCGAAACCGTACCGGACCTGTACCGCAATGTGCGCCCGGGTGCGGACTACCAGTGGTCGCTGAACCTGCTGAAGAACTTCAAGGCGCAGCACCCGGGCGTGCCGACCAAGAGCGGCATCATGCTGGGTCTGGGCGAAGACTTCGAACAGATCAAGGCCACCATGCGCGACCTGCGCGCGCACGATGTGGACATGATCACCATCGGCCAGTACCTGCAGCCGACCGCGCATCACCACCCGGTACTGAAGTACTGGACTCCCGAGGACTACAAGGCGCTGGAGGACTACGGCTACGAGCTGGGATTCAGCCACGTGGCCTCCGGCCCGATGGTGCGCTCGTCGTACCACGCCGACGTCCAGGCCAAGGGCGCCGGCATTTCCTGACACCCTGCCGGTGGGTGGGAGCTACTTCTCCTGTGGGTGCGGACCCTTGGTCCGCACACCTCTGCCTGCCGTAGAGCCGAGCCCATGCTCGGCTGCTTGCTGCCGGCCAGCCGAGCATTGGCTCGGCTCTACATGCATTCACAATTTGCTACACCGGCCCGGCTAGGCTGGTTTTCCACCGAGCGCGGCCGGGTGACAAACCCGGCAACTTTCGGCACTGTCGTGGTGTCTTAACACCCCGCAGTCTCCCCCTTGGCAAGGCGCCTTCGAGCACGTCAATGAAATTCAAAGCCCCCGCATTCCTGATGGCCCTGGCGCTGGTGGCGCCGCTGGCGCTGGCGGCCAAGGCCGACTCGCCGGCATTGCCCGCTGCGGTAACCGCCGATCAGGTGACCACCTCCAAGCTGGTGTACGGCCTGCTGTCCGACAGCCGTTATGCCTACCGCCCGCGCGCGCTGGACGAGGCCACGTCCAAGGACGTGTTCAAGCGCTACCTGGAGACGCTTGACGGCGGCAAGCAGTACTTCACCCAGGCCGACGTGGCGCGCTTTGCGCCGTTCGAAGCCAACATTTCCTCGGCCATTCGCGGCGGCGAGCTGGAGCCGGCATTCCAGGTCTTTGCGGTCTACAAGCAGCGCGTCGGCGAGCGCGTGGCCTACGCGCGCAAGCTGCTCAAGCAGGAACCGGACTTCACCACCGACGAGCGCTTCGAGTACGACCGCAAGAAGGTGCCGTGGGCCGCCAGCAGCGCCGAGCTGGATGAGCTGTGGCGCAAGTCGGTGAAGAATGACTGGCTGCGCCTTAAGCTGGCCGGCAAGAAGCCCGATGACATCCGCAAGACGCTGGACAAGCGCTATGCCACGCTTGAAAAGTCGGTCAACGAGCTGAAGGGCGAGGATGTCTTCCAGTTCTTCATGAACGCCTACACCAGCGCTGTCGATCCGCACACCGACTACTTCACCCCGCGCACCGCCGAGAACTTCAACCAGGCGATGTCGCTTTCGCTGGAAGGCATCGGTGCGCAGCTGCAGCGGCAGGACGACATGGTGGTGATCCGCGAGATCATCGCCGGTGGCCCGGCTGCAGTGGATGGCACGCTGAAGCCGGGTGACCGCATCGTCGGCGTCGGCCAGGGCAAGTCCGGCCTGGTCGAGGACGTGATCGGCTGGCGCATCGACGACGTCGTGGCCAAGATCCGCGGTGCCAAGGATACCCAGGTGAAGCTGGAATTCATTCCGGCCGCCGAGGGTGCCGACGGCAAGCACCACACCCTGGTGCTGACCCGCCAGAAGGTGCGCCTGGCCGAACAGGCCGCGAAGGGAGAGACCATGACCATCCCGGCCGCCAATGGCGAGCCGGCACGCAGGATCGGCGTGATCAAGCTGCCGACCTTCTACCAGGACTTCGAAGGCCGTCGCCGCAATGCGGCCGACTACGCCTCGGCCACCCGCGACGTGGCCAAGCTGCTGGCCGGCTTCAAGAACGACAAGCTGGACGGCGTGGTGCTGGACCTGCGCAACAACGGCGGCGGTTCGCTGGATGAAGCCATCGAACTGACCGGCCTGTTCATCGAGCAGGGCCCGGTGGTGCAGGTGCGCGAGTCTGGTGGCCGCGTCACCGTCAACAGCGACCGCAACCAGGGCGTGGCGTGGGATGGCCCGCTGGCGGTGCTGATCAACCGCGGTTCGGCCTCGGCCTCGGAAATTTTTGCTGGTGCCATCCAGGACTACGGTCGTGGCCTGGTGATCGGTGAAACCAGCTTCGGCAAGGGCACCGTTCAGAACATCGTCGACCTCGACCGTTGGCCGAGCGGCGAGACCCAGCGCTTTGGCCAGGTCAAGCTGACCATCGCCCAGTTCTTCCGCATCAGCGGCAGCAGCACCCAGCACAAGGGCGTGGTGCCCGACCTGGCCTTCCCGGCCAGTGTCGACGCCACCGAGTTTGGCGAGAGCACCTACGACAACGCCCTGCCGTGGACCCGCATCGCCGCCGTGCCGCACACCCAATACGGCAACTTCGCGCCGCTGCTGCCGAAGCTGGAAACCCGCCACGACGCACGCATCGCCACCGACAAGGAGTTCCAGTGGTGGAACGAGGACGTGGAACAGTTCCGCACCGAGGCGGCCAAGAAGTACATCTCGCTCAACGAGGCCACGCGCCGCGCCGAGCGTGAGCGCCAGGATGCCCAGCGCAAGGAACGCCAGCTGCAGCGCAAGGAGCTGGGCCTGGCGCTGGACCCGCTGGCCGATGACAGCAGCGATGACGGCCTGACGGGCAACGAGCGCGACATCGTCAAGGACGCCGCGCGCGAGAAGGCGGCCGAGAAGCGCCCGGACCCGCTGCTGCGCGAGTCGGCGTCCATCCTGGCCGATGCGGTGAACCTGCTGGCCAACGACCGCCCGCTGTCGGCACAGGTGCTGCCGCAGTCGACCGGCGCCGGTCGCTGGGCGGACTGAGCCGGACACGGTATGTGATACCCGAGGGCCGGCATTGCCGGCCTTCTGCTTTTTTCGTGCATGAACCGGCTGCAAACGGGGCCGCCTGACGCGGGTGCTTTCGACCTGCCGCACACAGCTGGGGGGCTACCCTTGCCGGTACCGTCCTCGCAGGAGCACCCATGCGGTCCTCCCTCGTTTCCAGTGCTGTTGTGGCGCTTGGCAGCGCCCTGATCCTGTCGGCCTGTGGTGGCCGTGCCGCAGACAGCACGCTGCTGCGCGAATCCTTCGATTCCGGCGACACGTTCTCGCGTACCGTCGATGGCCGCCCCGGCGATGCCTGTGAAGCGGCGCGGCGCACCCTGCTCAGCCAGGGGTACGCCATCGCCCGTGCCGATGACGCACAGGTGGAAGGCAACAAGAACTTCCAGCCGCGCGAAGACGACCATGAGCAGCTGGTGCTGCGCATCTCCTGTGCGCCCCGGGGCGATCAGGCGTTGGTGTTCGTAAGCGCCGTGCAGGACCGTTATGCGTTGAAGAAGAGCCCGACGTCCGCCAGTGTCGGCGTCGGTGCACTGGGCTCGGTATCACTGCCGTTCGGCAGCAATGACGATTCGCTGGTGAAAGTGGCGAGCAGCACGGTTACCGACGCCGATTTCTATCGCCGTTTCTTCCAGCGCCTGCAGCAGTACCTGCCACAGGCTGCGGGCACGCCACCGCCGCCACCACCCGCAGCAGTTCCTGAGCCCGCGCCGGTCCGCACGGACCAAGGGTGAACGTGCACGGCTGGCTGATGGGCGCGGCCCTGTTGCTCGCGCCTGTGATGGGCGTGGCGGCCACAGCCGGCGACTGCGCCCAGGGGCTGCTGCTGCGGCTGGGCTGGCGCTTCGACGAGGCCGCGCTGAAGGAGCCGCAGGTGCATGGTGGCGCGGTGTGCACCCGTGCGTCGCTGGCCGAGGCGCAGGCAGCAGGCGATCTGCACGTGCGCTGGCCGGCGCACATGTCCGCTGCTGCACGCCAAGCGCTGCTGCAGCAGTTGCTGGACGATCCGGCCACGATCTGCGCCTATGCGTTCCAGCTGGGGGCGGCCACGCAACGCGCCGCCTCGGCATTGCAGGCCAACACCCGCTTCCGCTTCTTCGGCCTGCAGATGGGCTGGATCGGTTTCGGCCTGCAGGGCCCGCGCGCTCAAGGCTGGCAGCGTACGCACAGTCTTGGCCGCGGTTTCGTTCCCAGCGCGGGCAACAGCAAGGCGCTGCAGGCGTTCTACAACGGTGCCGTGCGTGCCGAATGCGGTGTCGGCCGCCAGGTCGCGCAGCTGGCCACCCAGCGCGAGCTGTATGGCGATGCTGCCTTCGATACCGAGTTCTCTGCGGATGAGCTGTCGATCGGCACCTTTCTCGCCCTGCATGGGACCGACAGCATCCTGCTTGGCGCGCATGCCGGCGATTTCTTCGCCGATGGCAAGGCAGTGCGTACCTCGGCGATGGGGCGCCAGGCGTTCGTCGGTGTGCCTGGTTTCATCGAGCATGCATACGACAAGGGCACGCTGGACGACCTGAGCAACCAGGCCGAGAACTTCGTGGTGGTCGAGGTGGGCGAGGACGCTGCGCGGGCGCTGGCCACGCATGGCGGCCTGGCCTGGTACGACCAGCGCAACGTCGAACTATGGAAACTCGCGCAGGACATCCCGCGCACCGGCCAGCGCTACTTCGAACGCCTGCTGTTCGAGCGCGACCCTGAGGTGCGCGCGGCGCTTGCGCCGCGCTACCACGCCACGCTGGCACGCATGGACCGCCTGCTGGACGATCCGTTCTACCAGCAGTTCGTGATCTATGTGCATCCGCGCGGTATACGTCCCATCGGCTACCACATCGCCCGCCTGCTCGACCGCAACCCGCGAACCCCCTTTTCGATCGACCTGGCGGTGCACAATCTGCATACCACGCTCTACCGGCGTTGGCGCGAGGCGCAGCTGCGCCACTGCGCGGCTACCGGCAGGCCAGGCAGCCTGACCCTAGACCCCAACTGAAGGTGAAACAATGGATATTGCAATGATCGGCCTCGGCCGCATGGGCGCCAACATGGCCCAGCGCCTGCATCGCGGCGGCCACCGCGTGGTCGGCTACGACCCGGGCGAAGGCGCCCGCCAGCGCGCCGCCGAGGCCGGCCTGGAGGTGGTTGATTCGCTGGCCGCCGCGGTGGCCGCGCTGCCGGTGCCGCGCGTGGTGTGGCTGATGGTGCCGGCCGGCGAAACCGTCGACCAGACGCTGGGCCAGCTGACCCCGCACCTGGCCGAGGGTGACATCGTCATCGATGGCGGCAACTCCAACTACCAGGACTCGATCCGCCGCGCCAAGGCGCTGGCCGAGGACGGCCTGGGCTACGTCGACTGCGGCACCAGCGGAGGCGTGTGGGGCCTGCAGGAGGGCTACAGCCTGATGGTCGGTGGCGAAGCGCCGGTGGTGGAGCAGATCGCGCCGCTGCTGCGTACGCTGGCACCGGCCGAGGACCGCGGCTGGGCGCGTGTCGGCCCATCCGGCGCTGGCCACTTCACCAAAATGGTGCACAACGGTATCGAGTACGGAATGATGCAGGCTTACGCCGAAGGCTTCGCGCTGATGGAGCGCAAGCAGGAGATGGAGCTGGACCTTGCCCAGGTGGCCGAAGTCTGGCGGCACGGCAGCGTGGTGCGTTCGTGGCTGCTGGACCTGAGTACCGAAGCACTCAAGCGCAATCCGTCGCTGGATGGCATCGCGCCGTATGTGGAGGATTCCGGTGAAGGCCGCTGGACCGTCGCCGAAGCCATCGCGCTGGACGTGCCGGCCCCGGTGATCACCTTGTCGCTGCTGGAACGCCTGCGTTCGCGCGAATCCAACTCGTTCACCGACCGCCTGCTGTCGGCGATGCGCAACGAGTTCGGTGGGCACGCCATCAAGAAGTCGTAAGCAATCGGGGTCGGACCCCTTTCCGCAGGAAAGGGCGCTGACCCCCATGGCGCCAGGGGCAGTCGAGCATGGCTCGACTCTGCAAAAGCATTTTCCGATTGTTTGCACGTCATCCACGCATGGCGTGGATCTACTGGCAGATCGCGGGAAAGTGCCGAAGGCCAGGTGGGGGCGGTTGCGGGGGTGTCTGCGGCATGGATGGCGCGGCCAAGCCTCCAGGGACGGATTTACGGCGTCCCCCGCAACCCGACCCACCCCGCCATCCCACGGATAGCCGGCTTTTGCTGTTGAGGTTGCCGGCCAGCGGCCGGCACTACCGCTTCTGCGGGTGCAGGGCGCAGCCCTGCCGATCACCCCAACGCGATTCGCCGCCCTTCGCGCGCACTGTCCATGCCCGCCTGCAGCAACTGCATCAACTGCAGTGCCTGCACCGGGCTGACCGTAGCTTCGCCGTCGCCGTGCATCGCCGCGGCGAACTGCGCATACAGCCGCCGGTAGTCGCCAGGCAGGTTGTCCACCGTCGTGCGCTGCACGTTGTCTTCGGCATCGCAGCGCACCAGCTCACCATGCCGCGGATCGATACCCCAGCCTGGCGCACCGGGTGCCACACCGCGGCGCAGCTGCGCCTCCTGCACGTCCAGGCCGTGCTTGATCCAGCTTGCCTTGCTGCCATGCACGCTGAAGTGCGGGGTCTGTGCCGCGACCAATGAACCGGAATGGAGGATCGCGCGATGCCGCGGGTAGTGCAGCACGGCGTGGAAGTAATCGATGCCGCTGCCGCCTTGGCGCAGCACGGCAAGATCCGCATCGATCGCCTCGGGCCAGCCGAACAGCACCAGCATCTGGTCCAGCAGATGCGGACCCAGGTCGTACCACAGGCCACTACCGGGCCCGTCCTGCTCGCGCCAGCGATCGCGCACCTGCGGCCGGTAACGGTCGAAATGCGCATGGCACTCGGCCACGTCGCCGAGTGCGCCTTCGGCCAGCAGCGCCTGCAGGGTGAGGAAATCCGCATCGAAGCGCCGGTTCTGGAACACGGTGGCGATGCGGCCGGCGCTGCGTGCCGCAGCCAGTACCGCTTCGGCTTCAGCGACATCCAGCGCAAACGGCTTGTCAACCAGCACGTGCTTGCCCGCGGCCAGCGCCGCGATTGCAAGCGGCGCGTGCTGCGCGTTCGGTGTGGCAATCACCACTGCGTCCACGGCCGGATCGTCGAACACGTCCTGCGGCATCGCACGCACGTGCACGTCGCTGAACGCGCGCAGCAATGTGTCGCGCTGCGAACTGACGATGCTGTGCAGCGCCAGCCCGGGTGTGTGCTGGATCAGCGGCGCATGGAAGACGCGGCCGGCGAGGCCGTAGCCGATCAGGGCCAGTTGCAGGTCGGGGCGCATGGCAGAGCTCCGGCTGTGGGAAGGGCAGGGTATACGACGGGTGGTGGCAGGCCAAACTGAACCGTTGCCCCAGGAAACGGTCCGATTCACGGCGGCATGACCGCAGCGCCACGCCTGCTCTACGGCGGCTTGTCCAGACTGGCAGCACATCCCGAAGGAGTACGACACGATGAGCAATACCTCCCGCACACTGATTGCTTCTGCCTTGACGCTGGGCCTGGCGCTGTCCTCCTCGGCTGCATTTGCAAAGGATCCCGCTGCCAAGAGCCCGCCGACCAGCAGCCATCCGGCCACGCATGCTGATCGCCATGACTCCAATGAGCCTGTGACCGATACCTGGATCACCACCAAGGTGAAGGCCGACCTGCTGGCCAGCAGCAACGTTCCGGGCACGGAGATCAAGGTGGAAACCGTGAACGGCGTTGTCAGCCTGAGCGGCGCGGTGGCCTCCCAGGCCGAGAAGGACAAGGCGGTTGCCACTGCCAAGGGCATCAAGGGCGTGACCCGCGTCGATGCCGCTGCACTGAAGGTCAGCACTGCTGCCAAGCGCTGACCTGGCGGAGTGGGGGCCCCCGGGTTGGGGGCCCCCACTCCCGCGTGAAGCCGAGCCGTGCTCGGCTGCCGTTGGGTTCCAGCCGACCGTGGGCTCGGCCGTACAGCGCCGAAGTACCAGCCGTTCAGCCAGCGGCGCTGGAAACTCCAGAGTTTTGACCCGCCTGCGCTATATTGCCGGTTCCGCCGCACTGGGGCCGGGTACGGCCCATGCTTTGCGGCCGTGTTGATGAGGAACTATGGCGCTGGTTTTCAGTGATGACATCTGGGACCGCTGGCGGATGCCCGCCCTGGCGCTGGCCGCCGCAGCGATCATCGTGGTGCCGTGGTTGACACTGCGCCACCTGCAGCAGGACAGCGAAGATGCGATGGCCTGGGTCAATCATACCCAGGCTGTCGGCGTGGCCTTGCAGCAGCTGCAGGCCGATGTACGCGATGTCGAATCGGCCGCGCTGACCCTGTCCAAGGGCGTGGACGCGCCTGGCCTGCGCGAGCGCATGGCCAAAGCCAATGAACTTCCCGGTCGCCTGGCTGAACTGGGCCGGATGACCCGCGACAATCCTGAGCAGCTGATCCGCATCGGCCGCATCGAGTCGATGCTGGAAGGGCGCATGGCGCTTGCCCGCGAACTGGCAAAGTCAGAGCCCAACAGTGACCAGCGCGAGCTGGTGCAGGACCTGAGCACGCGTTATCCGATCCGCGGGCTGGTGGAGGAACTGCAGGCCAGCGAGCAGAAGCTGCTGGCACAGCGCGCCGAGCAGGCCGCCCGCCAGCGCAAGCAGACCGAGTTGGTGTCGTGGAGTTCGCTGGTGGTCCAGCTGGCGTTGCTCGGCCTGGTGCTGTGGCTGCTGCAGCGGCAGATCGGCCGCCGCCTGCACGCCGAGCGGCAGTCATTGCGTTCGGCCGCGCGAGCAGCGTCGGTGCTGCAGACGGTGCGCGAGCCGATCGTGCTGCTCGACCGCGATCTGCGCGTGCAGCTGCACAATCCTGCTTTCGCCGAGCTGTATGGTCTGCAGGATGAGCGCGCCGAGGGCCTGGTGCTGGATAACGTCGGCAACGGTGCGTGGCAAGACCCGGTGATGCGCCAGCGACTGTCCGATGTGCTGCTGCGCGGCCGGGAACTCTGGGACTTCGAGCATGAACAGCGCACCGCCGATGGCTTGGTGCGCTACATGCTGCTCAACGCGCGGCGCATGCCGCTGCCGGACACCGATGACGAAGTGGTGTTGCTCACGGTCAGCGACGTCACCGTGCAGCGTGCGGTGCAGCTGCGTGTGGAGGAACTGAACCGCCAGCTGGAAGGCAAGGTTGCACAGGTGTCCGAGGTCAACAGGGAACTGGAAGCCTTCAGTTACTCGGTCTCGCACGATCTGCGGGCGCCGCTGCGCCACGTGGCTGGATTCTCCGACAAGCTGTCGCGCCATCTCGGCGATGCGGCCGATGACAAGAGCCGCCATTACCTGGAAGTGATCTCCAGTTCGGCGCGGCGCATGGCCGCGCTGATCGACGACCTGCTGGTCTATTCGCGGCTGGGCCGTGCGGCAATGCGGCACCAGGCGGTGGACATGCAGTCGCTGGTGGCCGATACCCGCGCCATGCTCGATTCCAATCTGCAGGCCGAGGCTGAGGCCTGCGGCCACGTGCACCAGGTGGAGTGGAACATCGCGCCGCTGCCGATCGTGGTGGGTGACGAGAACATGATCCGCCAGGTCTGGCTGAACCTGCTTGGCAACGCTGTGAAGTACTCGGGCAACCGCGAACCGGCGAAGATCCGCGTGGATTACCAGCCCCAGCCCGACGGCGGCCATCAGTTCACGGTCAGCGACAATGGTGCAGGCTTTGACATGGCCTATGCCGGAAAGCTGTTCGGTGTGTTCCAGCGCCTGCACAAGGCCAGCGACTACCCCGGAACCGGTATCGGCCTGGCCAGCGTCCGTCGCGTGCTCACCCGCCATGGCGGCCGTATCTGGGCCGAGGCCGAACCGGACGTCGGCGCCACCTTCCACTTCTACCTGCCCCCCGCGACCGACGCGGACAAACAAGGTCCCTCTGCATGACGACTCTGCGCACCATTCTTCTCGCCGAAGACAGCCCGGCCGATGCCGAAATGGCGATCGACGCCCTGGAAGAGGCGCGTCTGGCCAATCCCATCGTGCACGTCGAGGATGGCGTGGAAGTGATGGACTACCTGCTGCGCCGCGGCGCCTTCGCCAACCGCGAGGAAGGCCTGCCGGCGGTGCTGCTGCTGGACATCAAGATGCCGCGCATGGACGGCCTGGAAGTGCTGCGGCAGATCCGCGAGCACGAAGAACTCAAGCGCCTGCCGGTGGTGATCCTGTCGTCCTCGCGCGAGGAAAGTGATTTGGCCCGCAGCTGGGACATGGGGGTCAATGCCTACGTGGTCAAGCCGGTGGACGTGGACCAGTTCTTCGGTGCGGTGCAGACCCTGGGCAAGTTCTGGGCGTTGATCAACCAGGCACCGGAACTCGAGTGAGCCCATGCCCCTGACCGGTCCTGCCCTGGGGGCGCTGCGCATCCTGCTGGTGGAGGACTCACCGGAAGATGCCGAGCTGATGTCCGAACAGATGCTCGATGCGGGCCTGGACGCTCGTTTCGAGCGCGTCGAGAGCGAGGCGGAGCTGCGCCAGGCACTGGCTGCGTTCCAGCCGGACATCGTGCTGTCCGACCTGAGCATGCCGGGGTTTTCCGGTGATGATGCGCTGCGCATCGTGCGCGAGACGGCGCCGGAAGTCCCTTTCATCTTCGTCTCCGGCACCATGGGTGAGGAGAACGCGGTGGCGGCGCTGCAGAAAGGCGCCAACGATTACATCATCAAGCACCAGCCGGCGCGCCTGCCGTCGGCGGTGGCGCGTGCGATCCGCGATGCCCGCAGCGCCGTAGAGCGCGCACGGGTGGAGACCGAACTGATGCGCGCGCAGCGCCTGGAAAGCCTGTCGCTGCTCGCCGCCGGCCTCAGCCATGACCTGCGCAACATCCTGCAGCCGCTGCTGATCATGCCGGACCTGTTGAAGGCGCGTACCGACGATCCGCAGTTGCACCACCTGGCCGACGTCATCGCCGAGTGTGGCCGCCGCGGCCACGAGATGGCCGAATCGATGCTGTCGTTCGTGCGCGGTTCGCGCAAGCCGAGCGAGCGTATCGAGATCAAGGGCCTGTTCGATGCGGTGGCCCTGCTGTTGCGCAGCAACGTGCCCGATGCCGTGCGCCTGGAACTGCAGGTGCAGGACGAAGGCCTGGTAGTGGATGCCAACTACACCGAACTGCAGCAGGTCATGCTGAACTTGGCACTCAATGCGATCCAGGCGATGCCCAACGGCGGCCGACTGAGCCTGACCGCCAGCCATGCCGGCCAGCGCGATGGCGTGGACTGGATGCGTATCTGCGTTGCCGATGAAGGCATTGGCATGGATGCGGACACGCTGTCGCACCTGTTCAATCCATTCTTCACCACCAAGGCAGATGGCACTGGCCTGGGCCTGATCTCCTGCAAGCGCATTGTTGAGGGCGCTGGTGGCAGCATCCATGTCAGCAGCCAGCCGGGACAGGGCACCTGCTTCGAACCGCGCCTGCCGATGCACGAGATCATCGACGGCAGCGAGCCGATCGAACAGCTGGTGGCCTTGGGCAGCGGCCAGTCGATCCTGGTGGTCGATGGGGAAGCCACGCGCCTGTCGCTGCTCGGTAACGCGCTGTCCAGCCAGGGCTACCAGCTGCAGTTGGCCTCCGATGGCCCGGCGGCGCTGCGCTGGATGCAGCAGGAGGCAATGCCGGCGCTGGTGATTGCCGATGCCGGCTCCAAGCTGCTGCCGGCCAGCCAGCTGCTGGGCGAGATGGCTGCGCTCGGTTACCGCGGCCCGGCGCTGGTGCTGGAAGACCCTGCGGTGCCGGTCTCGGCCGACGCCTTCCCGGCCGGAGTGGAGGTGCATGTACTGCACAAGCCGCTGCAGATGCAGCAGGTATTCCGCGCCGTGGCCGAAGCGCTGGGCTGATGCCCCGGTAGCGCCGGCCGCTGGCCGGCATCCCTGTGTGCTGGTATCAACGCGGTCGCCGGCCAGCGGCCGGCACTACCGTTCGTCGGTTTCCCAGGGGAACCGCGGCAGGGCGTCCACCGCCTGTTCCAGGCGCCGTGACCAGTTCTGGTGGATATCGGCATACAGCGCTGAATCCGCGCCCAGCCGCAGTTGCCGGCCGATACGCAGTTCACCGTCGCGCAGCAGCGCCAGGTCGATCGGCAGGCCCACCGACAGGTTGGACCGGATGGTGGAGTCCAGCGAGACGATGGCCGTGCGCGCGGCGTCCTCCAGCCGCGTGGTCGGGCTGAGGATGCGATCCAGGATCGGCTTGCCGTACTTGGATTCACCGATCTGCAGGTAGGGCGTCTCCGGCGAGGCGGCAATGGCGTTGCCGAGCGGGTAGATCATGTACAGCCCGGGCCGCTCGCCGGCGATCTGGCCGCCGAAGATCAGCGTGGCCTGGGTGTTGACCCCGTCATGGCCGTGTTCGCTGTGGCTGCTGTGCACCTGGCTGTCCACCAGCAGCTGACCCACATACGCGGCGGCTTCGAACAGGTGGGTCATGTCGCGCAGGTTGGGCACGCGCCGCTCTGCGGCGTCGCGGCCCAGGCGCGACACCAGCAGCTGGGTGGTGGCCAGGTTGCCAGCCGCCATCAGCACGTAGGCTGCCTGGCCGGGATATTCGAACACGTGCAGCTTGCGATGCACGCGCACATCGTCCAGCGAGGCATTGGTCCGGGTGTCGGCAGCGAAGACCAGGCCCTCGTCCACCTCGATTCCAACGCAATAGGTCATGTCGGTGCCCTATCATGTGCGTCCCGGATTGTAGGCAGGCCGCCGTGACGACGGCATGTCCACGCCCCCCAAGTGCCGTCACCTGAACCGCATGACCACCGTGCTCCTGAGCCTGGGCAGCAACGTCCAGCCCCGCCGCTACCTCCACGCCGCGGTGACGGCCCTGCGCGAGCGTTTCGGCGCGCTGCGGGTGTCGCCGGCCTACCGTACTGCCGCGGTCGGCTTCGACGGCCCGGCCTTCCTCAACAACGCCGTGGCGATCGACACCGACCTGCCGCTGCAGGAACTGGACGACTGGCTGCACGCGCTGGAAGACGCGCACGGCCGCGATCGCAGCGGGCCGCGCTTCTCCGACCGGACCCTGGACATCGACGTGGTGTTCTACGGCGACCTGGTGGTGGAAGGCCCCGGCCACCTGCGCATTCCGCGCCCGGAACTGAAGCATGCCTTCGTGCTGAAGCCGCTGGCGGACATCGCGCCGGGCTTCATCGACCCGGTCAGCGGGCAGGACCTGGCCACGCTGTGGCGGGCGCACGCGCAGTTTGGCGAGGCGTTCGAGGTGGTGGACCTGGAATGATGGGTTGTTGTTGCCGCTGCGCTCGCCGGGCATGGCCCGGCGCTACCGGTGGTGCCGGCCGCTGGCCGGCAAGATTTCAGCTGACGGTGCGCCCACCATCCACGCGCAGGGTGTGGCCGGTGACGAAGCTGGCTTCGGCCACCAGCCAGTAGACCGCTTCGGCGATCTCCTCGACCGTGCCGATCCGCGCCAGCGGCGTGCGCGCCAGCAGCGCCTCGCGGGCGAAATCGTCCTTGCCCTGTTCCGGCCAGAGGATCGCACCCGGCGCCACCGCGTTGACCCGCACCTTCGGCGCCAGCTCCAGTGCCAGTGCGCGGGTGGCCATCTCCAGCGCGGCCTTGGCCATGGTGTAGGCGATGTGGTCGCGCATCGGATCGGTGCCGTGCAGGTCGGTCAGGTTGACGATGCAGCCCTGCTGGCGGCGCAGGTAGGGCGCCGCCGCTTGTGACAGCAGCAGCGGCGCACGTGCATTGACTGCATACAGTGCGTCCATCGCCTCGGCGGTGACCTGGCCGAGCGGGGTGGGGAAGAAGTTGGAGGCGTTGTTGACCAGCGCGTCCAGGCGGCCGAAGTGGGTGACGGCCTGTTCCACCAGGTCGGGCAGGGCGTCGGCGTCACGCAGGTCGGCCTGCAGGGCCAGCACGCTGCCCGGCCGCACATTGTCGAAATCGAACGCGGCCTGCTGCAGTTCGGCGCTGGAGGTGTTGGCATGCAGTACCACCGACCAGCCACAGGCGTGGAACTGGCGGGCGATGGCCGCGCCGATCCGGCGCGCGCTGCCGGTGATCAGGACCACGGGGTGGGTATCGCTCATCGAGGGTCCTCCAAGGCTCAGCTATCCTGTGCACATTGTCACCGCATTCGAACACGCCATGCAGCCCACCTTCCCCCTGCCCGAAGCCGATGCCCTGGCCCACAGCGACCAGCTGGCGGCCGCCCTGCGTGCTGAAATCCTCGCGCAGGGCGGGGCCATGCCCTTCTCGCGCTTCATGGAGCTGTGCCTGTACACCCCGGGCTGGGGCTATTACAGCGCCGGCGCCAGCAAGTTCGGTGGCAGCGGTGACTTCACCACCGCGCCCGAGCTTGGCAGCCTGTTTGCCGGCAGCGTGGCCAATGCGCTGGCACCGGTGTTCGCCCAGCTCGGCGCGCAGGCGCGGATGCTGGAGCTGGGCGGCGGCACCGGCGCCTTCGCCGAGGCCGTGCTGCTGCGCCTGGCCGAGCTGGATGCGCTGCCGTCGCGCTACGCCATCCTCGAACCCAGTGCCGATCTGCGCGAGCGGCAGCAGCAGCGTCTGCAGCAGAACCTGCCGGCCGAGCTGGCCGCGCGCGTGGACTGGGTCGACCGCCCGTTCGACGAGGCCTGGGAAGGCGTGGTGTTCGCCAACGAGGTGATCGACGCGCTGCCGACCCCGCGCTTCCTGATCCGCGATGGCGAGGTCTACGAGGAAACCGTCGAGCTGGACGCCGAAGGCAATTTCATCCGTGGCGCGCAGCCGGCCGACATCCTGCTCAACGGTGCGGTGCGCCATATCGAGCGCTACCTGGAAAAGCCTTTCGCCGAGGGCTACCGTTCCGAAGTGTTGCCGCAGCTGCCGTACTGGCTGCAGGCGGTGGCTGGTGGCATGCAGCGTGGTGCGATGCTGTTCGTCGACTACGGCTACAGTCGCAGCGAGTTCTACCAGCACGACCGCGACGAGGGCACCGTGCGTGCGTTCTACCGCCACCACGTGCACAACGACGTGCACCGCTGGCCGGGCCTGCAGGACATCACCGCGTCGGTGGATTTCACCGCGATGGCCGAGGCCGGAATGCACGGCGGTTTCGAGCTGGCGGGCTACTGCAGCCAGGCCAGCTTCCTGCTCGGCAACGGCCTGGACCAGGTGCTGCTGCTGGCCGAGGAACGCACCGACGAGGTCGGCCGCATCCAGTTGCGCGACCAGGTGAAGAAGCTGACCCTGCCGACCGAGATGGGCGAGCGCTTCCAGGCCATCGGCCTGCAGCGTGGCGTCGATTTCGAACCGGCCTTCGAACTGGGTGACCTGAGCTGGCGCCTGTGAGCGAGGTGTTGCCGGTGATCAAGCCGCTGCGGCGGCCGCGGTTGTGGGCCGTGCTGTGGGGTTTGGCCGTGCTGCTGGTGATTGTGGTCTGCCTGATCCCGCCACCGCCGATTCCGTTGCCGGAAAACAGCGACAAGGGCGAGCACTTCGTCGCCTACTTCATCCTGGCCGGCAGCGCTGTGCAGCTGTTCCGCCGCGGCAGGCCGCTGCTGTGGGTGGGCGTGGCCCTGGTGTTGATGGGCATCGGCATCGAGTTCGCGCAGGGCGCACTGACCAGCAACCGCATGGCCGACCCGATGGACGCCATCGCCAACACGGTGGGCGTGCTGGTCGGCATGGTCACGGCCCTGACCCCGCTGCGCGACCTGCTGCTGCGCTGGCGAGGGTGAGGTTCCTGTAGAGCCGAGCCCATGCTCGGCTTTCCGGTTGAAAAGCAGCCGAGCATGGGCTCGGCTCTACAGTAGATCCACGCCATGCGTGGATCCGGCCGCAAAGCGCCAACCAAGGTTGGCACCTACCTGAGCGTGACCTCATCCAGCACCCACATCGCCGGGCGCGTGTCGCCGGTGAAGTTGATGCACAGGTCACCGGTGCCCTGCGTCCCCTTCGGCAGCGCCGCACGCAGCGTCACGAAGCCATCGGCATCGGGCGTGGCCGGCAGCGGTACTTCGGCCAGCACCTTGCCGCTGCAATCTCCGCGACGCACCTGCATCTCGCCATGCGCGCGCCTCGCTTTTTCGAAGCGACGCTTCGGCTCGTCGTGGGCCAGCTGGAAGTAGTAGGGGATGCGCCCGGCACGGACTTCCACGCTGCCGACGCCGTCCAGCTGCGCCTGCGGCCAGCGCCAGCAGGGCTGGAAGATATCCACGTTGAACACCGCGCGATTTCCTTCGCGCGGGCCATCGTCCTCCAGGCGCAGCACCAGCCCCTTCTTGCCCACGCAGCTGAGCAGCTCATCGCTGCGGCGGCTGAGCAGCGATTGTGCGCTGAACGCCGCGACCGTCGGCTTCGCCGCCAGCATCTGGCCCTGGTAGAACGCGGCGGCCTGCACGGTAGCGGGCAGCTGCGCGGTCAGCGGCTGCTGGTACAGCGGCGACTGCGCCGTCACCGGCTGGCCATCGGTGCTGTAGCGCACTTCATAGCCCAGCGGATTGGCCAGCGACACGGTCACCGTGTTGGCGGCGCGGTTGTTGGTGTAGTCCACGCCCACTTCGAACGGGGTCTGCGCGTAGGCCAGGCCCCAGGCGCGGTAGCGCTGCAGCTGCGCGGGCAGGCGCGCGAGGAAATCGCGGAAGTCGCGATGTTCCGGCGTGCTCCAGCCGGTCTCGGCCACTGCCGCCAGGCGCGGGAACAGGTTGTGCTGCAGGCGTGCGTAGGTGCGCGTGTGCTCGGTGAACATGTTGGCCTGCAGACCGAGAATGTGCTGGCGCTTGTCGGCCGCCAGCTCGGCCGGCACCGGCTCGTAGTTGTACAGCTTGCCGAGGTTGACCTGGGCCGGGCGGCCCGGCGGTTCGTTCGGCGAGGCCGTCTGCAGGTAATCCAGATAGAGGTAGCCCACCGGCGACATGACCACGTCATGGCCAGCACTGGCCGCGGCCAGGCCACCTTCGGTGCCCTGCCACGACATCACCGTGGCCTGCGGTGGCAGGCCGCCTTCGAGGATTTCGTCCCACCCGATCAGGCGCCGGTCGTGCTTCTCCAGGAAGGTCTCCAGGCGCTTGATGATGTGGCTCTGCATGGCCATTTCATCCTTGATGCCCAGTGCACGCATGCGCTGCTGCACCTGCTTCGAGGCTTCCCACTGGTCCTTGACTGCCTCGTCGCCGCCCACGTGCACGTACTTCGCAGGGAACAGTTCGATCACTTCTTCCAGCACGTTCTCGAGGAAGGTGACGGTGCTGTCTTCCACGTTGAACAGGTTCGGGAACACGCCCCATTCACTGATCGGCTTCAGCGGGGTGTCGATCGAACCCAGTTCCGGGTACGCGGCAATCGCGGCGGTGGCATGGCCGGGCACGTCGATTTCCGGAATCACCTGGATATGCAGCTTGGCGGCATAGGCGATCACTTCGCGGATCTGCTCCTGCGTGTAGAAGCCGCAGTACGGATGCTCCTGGCCGCTGACCGGATCGACGCCGCCATCACCCGCCGGCAGGCGGCAGCTTCCCACCTCGGTCAGCTTGGGGTAGCGCTTGATCTCCATGCGCCAGCCCTGGTCATCGGTCAGGTGCCAGTGGAAGGTATTGAGCTTGTGCGCGGCCATCGCATCGAGCACGCGCTTGATCTCGTCCAGGCTCTGGAAATGCCGTGCCGAGTCGAGCATGAAACCGCGCCAGCTGAAGCGCGGCGCGTCCTGGATCTGTACCGCGGGCAGCACGCCGTTGCTTCCGCCCGTGGCCAGCTGGGCAAGCGTGGTTGCGCCGTAGAACAGGCCGGTTTCGTTGCCGGCCTGGATCACCACGCCCTGCGCGGTGCTTTCCAGCGTGTAGCTCTCGCCGCTGTCACGGAAGGTGGGCACGATCTGGAAGCGGATGCCGCCCGGGGCGGCTGCCGTCTTGCCCTTGGCCGGCGTAAGGCGCGGACCGCCACTGCGCGCCAGCAGGTCGGTGAACTGGGTGGCGACGCGCTGCGCGGCTTCGCCTTCGGCGTGCAGCGCGGTATCGGCGCGTACGGTGATGCCGCTGCCCTGGCCGCGCTGCACGGTGGCTGGCGCGGGAATCAGCATCAGGCTGCCGGTGCGCAGCTGCGGGCCGGGTGCTTCGGTGGCCGGCGTGGGATCGGCGGCCAGCGCCGGCAGTGCCGGCAGCAGGGCAATCAGGCTGCCCAGCAGCGCGCTGCGCATCCGGGCGCGGGAAGGCTTGACCATCGGAACGACTCCTTGGAACGGTGCGATGAACGCTATACATGAAAAACGCCGGGCCCGGAATGACCAGGCCCGGCGTGCGTGCACGACTCGGCGATGTTGCCGCCGCTGGATCAGTACTTGAAGCGGAAGTTGAGGTAGTACTGGCGACCGTTCTCATAGAACGCGCTCGGGATCGAGGCGCTCTGGTAGTACTTCAGGGTCGGGTTGTTGAGGTTCAGCGCATCGAAGCTCACGCTCATCCAGTCGGTCGCCTTGTAGCTGAGCGACAGCGACAGTGTGCCGAAATCATCCTGGTAGTACGGGCTCGCGCCCTTCAGACCGATCAGGAACGAGGACCGGTAGGTGTAGCTGACGCGCGCACCGAAGGTATCATTCTCGAAGTAGGCACCCACGTTGTAGGTGTTCTTCGAGGTACCCAGCAGGTTGTTGCTGCCGTCTTCCCAGGTGTGGGAGGTGCTGCCGTCGGCGTAGGTGTAGTTGGCGTTCAGGCCGAAGTTCTCACCCAGCGGCTGTTCGTAGGCGAACTCCATGCCGTAGACCTTGCCGTCGGCGTTGACCGGCACGGCGACCTGGTAGGCCTCCAGCTGGTTGCTCAGCTCGCTGTACAGCATCTGGGTCTGGGTGCCGAAGGCCACGTAGTCCTTCAGGTTCATCGAGTACGCGCCCAGCGACACCAGGCCGCGCGGCATGAAGTACCACTCCAGGTTGGCGTCGAAGTTGGTCGACAGCACCGGCTTCAGCTTCGGGTTGCCGCCACCGCCGACCTTGGTCAGGTCCGAACCCCAGGACGATGCGCCCAGTGCCGAGAAGTCCGGCAGGGTCTGGGTCTGCGACGCGGCGAAGCGGAACACCAGGTCATCGGCCAGATCGAACTTCAGGTTCGCGCTGGGCAGGATGCGGTCGTGCTTGTTTTCGAACGACAGCGCCTTCCATTTGCCGAACAGGCTGCTGACGTCGGCGTTGGCGATATCGCTGACCGCCTGGTAGGTGTCGATGTCCTGCTTGATGTTGACGTAGCGCAGGCCGACGTTGCCGCTCCAACGGTCGCCGCTGAAGTTGGCCTGGACATAGCCGGCGAAGTTCTTTTCGGCCACCTTCCACTCGGCGCCATAGTTGTGGCGACCGGTCGGGCCGTCATTGCCGGCCAGCCAGGTGGAGTTGTTGAGCACTGCGTCCTTCAGCGCACCGGGGGTGTAGTACCAGATGTTGCGCGGGAAATTGCCGCCGATGCCGCCGGCGAAGCCACCCGGGAAGCTGCCGGTGGGGGCGCCCTTCAGTGCGTCCCAGATCGCGCCCGGCGTTGCGCCTTCCGGCGACAGCGCCTCGCGCTTGTGGTCGGCATAGCGCACGCCGAAGTCGAGCGAGTTCAGCACGCCGCCATCGTTGAAGTACTGATTGAAGTCCGCCGTGAACCACTTTTCCTTGTCTTCGGCAGTGACTTCCTGGTTGCCCCAGGTGCCGAAGCTGGTCACGCCGTTCGGGCTGATGTCGCCGCCGACGTTCCAGTCCACCGGCGAACCGTTGCCGTGGGTGGTCCAGTTGGCGCCGCCGCCGTCAGCCACGGTCACTTCCGCGATGAACTGGCGCGGCGTGGTGCCGGTACCCTTGGTGCTGCCGGCCTGGAACTTGGCGTTGAGGCTGTCGTTGATCTGCCAGTCGGCATCGAGGGTGATGTAGTTGCTCTTGGCGGTGGCCTCGCGGTAGATCATGTCGTACACCGCGTACGGCGTACCGGCGACGCCTGCGAAGTTGGCGTTGGTCAGCACGCCATCCTTGACCACATAGCCTGGCAGCGGGGCCTGGCCCGGGCGGGTGATCACGCCGGCGTCGTCCTTGTCGTCGCCCATGATCTTGCTACCCCACAACATGAAGTTGCGGTTGTAGTTGTTGGCTTCCATCTTGGAACTGAAGCCTTCCAGGCCCAGCGTCAGATTGTCGGCCGGCTTGAACTGCAGTGAGATCAGGCCACCCTTGCGCTCGCGGGTCTGCTCGAACAGGGTCGAGCCGAGCAGGGCGGGCGCATAGACACCGGCCAGGTCCGGGTTCGACTTGGCTACGGTGCCGTTTGGGTCGATCTTGAAGAAGCCCGACGGGATTTCCTGCGCTTCACGACGCAGTTCACGCTTCTGGCTGAACCCCTGCACCATCACGCCGAAGGTGCCGTCGTCGTTCTTGTAGTTGAACAGGCCCGACAGCTGCGGGTCGGTCGACTTGGCCTGGTCCGAGCGCACCGCGCCGATCGAGGCTTCAGCGGTGATCTGCTTGGAAAATTCCAGCGGCTTGCGGGTGAGGATGTTGACGGTGCCGGTGGTGCCGCCGTCCTGCAGCTTGGCCTGCGAGGACTTGTTCACCTCCACCGAGCGCACCAGTTCCGACGGCAGCAGGGTGTAGCTGACGCTGCGGCCGACATTGCTACCTTGGCTGAGCACGAACCAGTCGGCCGAGCCGACGCTGTGGCCGTTGATCAGGGTCTGGGTCAGGCTCGGGCTGGTGCCGCGCAGGCTGACACGGTCGGCTTCGTCGAAACCGCCTTCATCGGCGCTGGACGAGCTGATGTTCACGCCCGGCAGGCGCTGCAGGGTATCGGCCACGTTATGCGCGGGCAGCTTGCCCACGTCTTCGGCAGTGACCACTTCCACACGCGCATTGGCTTCGCGCTTGGTGTCCAGCGACTTTTCCATCGAGCCACGGATGCCGGTAACGGTCACGGTGTCCAGATCGGTGGCGGTCGGGGCCGCCTGCTGCGCGTGCGCACTGAAGGCGATGCAGCTGACGATGGCGGCCGAAAGCAGGGTCTTGCGGGTGTTCATGATGTCTCTCCTCATCACTCGATTGGGTGCCGGCGGCGGTGTTCGGTTACGGTTGCGATGACATGCGCGGGGCGGCGGCGAAGTCCCGTGCGTTGGCGTGCCACGTACTGCGTGCTGCGATTGCGTTGAAGCCTGTTGCGGTGTCAGGCGGCCGATTGCTGCAGGTACCAGCTGGCAGCGCCGACCACGCCCAGCTGGCCGTGCTCGACGACCTTCACCGGGATGCGTGCCAGTGCTTCGCCCATCGGCCCCTTCTGCAGGTAGCGTTCGACGAAGGTGCTGGCGCGCAGGTATTCGCGGATCTGCGGCAGGATGCCGCCGGCCAGGTAGACGCCACCGTGGGCGCCGTAGAACAGGGCCATGTCGCCGATGGTGCTGCCGAGCAGGCCGCAGAACACATCCAGCGCCTGGCGCGCATGCGCATCGCTGTCGGCCATGGCCGCAGCGGTGACTGCGTCGGGGCTGGCCAGCGTCGGCGCCTGCCCCTGCAGTGCACACACGGCTCGGTACAGGTTCATCAGGCCGGGGCCGGAGATCGCATGCTCGATCGACACGTGCGCGCGGTCGCGCTGCATGTGGCGGACGATGGCCATTTCCAGTTCGGTGCTGGCCGCCAGGGTCGGCTGGCCGGCCTCGGTGGGCAGAACCACCGGGCCGTGCGCGGTGGGGATCCACAGCGCGGCGCCCAGACCGGTACCGGGGCCGACCACCAGGGTCGGGCCGCGCGTGGCGGTGTCCGGCCCGCACAGGTGCAGCACGCCGCTGGCGTCCACCTGCGCGGCGGCATAGGCCACCGCTTCGAAGTCGTTGACGATGTAGACCCGCTGCAGGCCGACGTCGGCTTCCACCTGGCGCGCCGACAGCGGCCACGGCAGGTTGGCGGTGATCACCGTGCCGTCCTCGCGGGCGTAGCCGGCGCTGGCGACCACGCAATGCGTGGGCCGCGGGCCTTCGCCGAGGAAGTCGGACAGGATCGCGCTGAGGCCGGCGTGGTCGGCATTGCGGTACTTGCGGTACTCCAGCACCTGCACCGGGTGGGCGGCATCACCGCTGGCCTGGACCCGGGCCACGCGCACATGGGTGCCACCGACGTCGGCGGCCAGGAACGAGGGCGCAACGCGGGACAGGACATGGGCCGGGGCGGGGTGGCTGGCGGTCACGCGGGCTCCTGCTGTCAGGTGGGGCCGGCCCGGAACCGGGGCGGCGATTGTGGCGGAGTCTGTAACCGCGCTGACAACGATGTCAACGAGTTCGTGACACTTTCGTTGCTGCGTTGCAACGAACGCGGCGTGCAGTAAACGTTTACATGGTGTGAGTGCGAGTTTCACGTGGGAGCCATTGCCGCACGTGGCTCTAGGACTGCCGCGCATTCAGCGGGGCGTACCGCGGTGGACTTGCGCAATGCAGCACGAGGTTCAGGCAGGCGTGCATGGAAGTTGACAAACCGCCGTTGTCCATCGAAAGAATGTGACAACGTTGTTCCCAGCCACTCTCCGACGCCGCGTTCTGCGGCCGTCGCCGCAGGAGCCCTCCTGATGTCCGCCGTCCCCGCTGCAAGCGCGCGCCCGAACGTGGCCACCTCCATCGCCATCGTTGGCGTGTTGTTCTTCCTGATCGGCTTCTTCACCTGGCTCAACGGCCCGCTGATCACCTTCGTCAAGTTGGCCTTCGAACTCAGCGAGGTCGGTGCCTTCCTGGTGCTGATGGTGTTCTACCTGTCCTATTTCTTCCTGGCCCTGCCGGCGTCCTGGATCCTGCGCCGCACCGGCATGAAGAAGGGCCTGAGCCTGAGCCTGCTGGTGATGGCCGGGGGGGCCGCGCTGTTCGGTGAGTTCGCGACCCAGCGCTGGTACCCGGGTGCGCTCGGCGGGCTGTTCGTGATCGGCAGCGGGCTGGCCCTGCTGCAGACGGCGATCAATCCCTACATCTCCATCCTCGGCCCGATCGAGACCGCAGCGCGTCGCATCGCGCTGATGGGCATCTGCAACAAGATCGCCGGCATGCTGGCGCCGGTGCTGATCGGCACCCTGGTACTGCATGGCATCGGTGACCTGGACAAGCAGGTACAGGCGGCCGACGCGGTCACCAAAGTGGCCCTGCTCAATGAGTTCGCCGCCAAGATCCATGCGCCGTACCTGGCCATGGCGGGCCTGCTGGTGCTGCTGGCCGTCGCCGTATTGTTCTCGCCGCTGCCGGAGATCAAGTCCTCCGAGGCCAACGCCACCCCGACGGCCGCCGGCGCAGCCGAGCGCAGCAGCATCTTCCAGTTCCCGCACCTGTGGCTGGGCGTGCTCTGCCTGTTCGTCTACGTCGGCGTGGAAGTGATGGCCGGTGATGCGATCGGTACCTACGGTCATGGTTTCGACCTGCCGCTGGACCAGACCAAGATGTTCACCTCGCTCACCCTCGGCGCGATGCTCATCGGCTACGTGGTCGGCCTGCTGGTGATCCCCAAGGTGGTCTCGCAGTCGCGCTACCTGACCATTTCGGCGGTGCTGGGCGTGGTGTTCTGCCTCGGCGCCTGGGCCACCCACGGCTACGTGTCGGTGGCCTTCGTGGCCCTGCTGGGCTTCGCCAACGCCATGATGTGGCCGGCGATCTTCCCGCTGGCGATCCGCGGCCTGGGTCGCTTCACCGAGACCGGCTCGGCCCTGCTGGTGATGGGTATTGCCGGCGGCGCGATCATTCCGCAGCTGTTCGCCGTGCTCAAGCAGCACATCGACTTCCAGCTGGTGTTCGTGCTGCTGATGGTGCCGTGCTACCTGTACATCCTGTTCTATTCGGTGATCGGCCATCGCGCCGGCCTGCCGCAGGACAGGGCCTGATCGGCGATGATGGACGGCAGCCAACCCCAGGGAAAACCCATGCGCAGAGCGACCATCAAGGACGTTGCGGAAAAGGCCAAGGTCTCGCTGAAGACGGTCTCGCGGGTGATCAACAACGAGCCCTCGGTGATGCAGGCCACCCGTGCGCGGGTGCTGCGTGCCATCGCCGAGCTCGACTACGAGCCCGATCCGTCCGCGCGCAACCTGCGCAGCGGCACTACCTTCGTGATCGGGCTGGTCTACGACAACCCGAACCCGTACCACATCATCGGCGTGCAGAACGGCGTACTGGCCGCGTGCCGCGAGACCGGTTTCGGCCTGCAGATCCACCCCTGCGATTCCAGTTCGCCGCTGCTGGCCGACGAGCTGGCCGATTGGGTGCAGCGTTCGCGCCTGGCCGGGCTGGTGCTGACCGCGCCCATGTCCGAGCGCCGCGACCTGATCCAGGCGCTGACCGCGCGCGGCATCAAGCTGGTGCGCATCATTGCCGCCACCGAAGACCCGGCCGATGGCGCCTGTGTGTTCGTGGACGACCGCGAGGCCGCCTACGAGATCACCGAGCACCTGATCCAGCTGGGCCACCAGCGCATCGGCTTCCTCTGGGGCGGCAGCTCGCACCGGTCTTCGGGCGAGCGCTACGCCGGTTACGAAGCCGCGCTGAAGGACTACGGCATGACCGTGGACAAGCACCTGGTGGTGCAGGGCGATTACACCTTCGATGACGGTTTCCGCGGTGCGCGCCGCCTGCTGGCGCTGCGCGAGCCACCTACCGCCATCTTCGGTTCCAACGATGAAATCGCCGCCGGTGTACTGGCCGCCGCAAAGTCGGCCGGCATGAACGTGCCCTACGACCTGTCCATTGCCGGTTTCGAGGACAGCCCGTTCTCGCGCCAGTCGTGGCCGCCGCTGACCACCGCCAAGCAGGCCACCGAAGACATCGCCCGCCACGCCGCGCGCCTGCTGATCGCGCAGCTGCGCAGCGATGCCTACGACGACGCGCCGGCGCCGCTGCACAACCAGGGCTTCGTGCCGCAGCTGGTGGTGCGTGGTTCGACCGCGCCGATGCGCCCCGCCGGCGCACGCCCCCTTCCTTCCGATCCTGCCTGAGCCTGCCATGTCGCTGTCAGACCCCACGTCCACCCTGATGTTCGCCGAGGCCGCTGAAGCGGCCGACGTGGTTGCGCGCCAGTTCTCGCGCAACCACGCCATCATCGAAACCCTGGCCGCCAGCCTGCGTGCTGCACCGCCGCCGTTCGTGGTCACCTGTGCACGCGGCAGCTCCGACCATGCCGCAACCTATGGCAAGTATCTGCTGGAAACCCAGCTGGGCCTGGTGGTCGCGTCGGCCTCGCCATCGGTGGGGTCGGTCTACGCCGCACCATTGCAGCTGCGCGGCGCACTGTTCATCGTCATCTCGCAGTCGGGCAAGAGCCCGGACCTGCTGCGCAACGCCGAGGCCGCCAAGGCGGCCGGTGCGCGCGTGATCGCGCTGGTCAACGTCGAGGATTCACCGCTGGCGCAGCTGGCCGACACGGTCATTCCGCTGCACGCAGGTGCCGAAAAGAGCGTGGCGGCGACCAAGAGCTACCTGGCGTCGCTGGCCGCGCTGCTGCAGCTGGCCGCGTACTGGAAGCAGGACAGCAGCCTGCGTGCGGCGCTGGACCTGCTGCCCGACGCGCTGCGTGAGGCGTGGCAGTGCGACTGGAGCGCGGTGACCGAAGGCCTGGTCGAGGCCACCAACCTGTTCGTGCTCGGCCGTGGCCTGGGCTTGGGGGCGGCCCAGGAAGCGGCGCTGAAGTTCAAGGAAACCTGCAGCCTGCATGCCGAAGCCTACAGCTCGGCCGAGGTCAAGCACGGCCCGATGGCGCTGGTTGACCGTGGATTCCCGGTGCTGGCCTTCGCGCAGCCCGATGAAACCGGCGCCGGCACCCGCGCGGTGGTCGAGGAATTTTCTGCCCGGGGCGCGCAGGTGTGGCTGGCCGGGGCCGGCGGCAACCTGCCGGTGGCTGCAGCGCCGCATCCGTTGTGCGCACCGTTGCTGACCGTGCAGAGCTTCTATCGCGCAATCAATGCGCTGGCGCTGCGCCGTGGTTTCAACCCGGATCTGCCGCCGCATCTGAACAAGGTTACGGAGACGGTGTGATGGCCACGGTCCTGCGCAACGCCCGCATCCTGGCTGGCGAGGAGTTCCGCGACGATCTGGCGGTGGTGATCGAGGACGGTCGCATCAGCGCGCTGCTGCCTGACGCTGCACCGCAGCTGGGCCAGGCGGCCGAGCAGATCGATCTGGACGGCGGCTGGCTGCTGCCCGGCTTCATCGATGTGCAGGTCAATGGCGGTGGCGGCGCGCTGTTCAACAACACGCCGGACGTGGCGGCGCTGCGCACCATTGCGCAGGCGCATCGTCGTTTCGGTACCACCGCGATGCTGCCGACGCTGATCAGCGATGACGTGGCGGTGATGCGCGAAGCCATCGGTGCGATGCGCGAGGCCATCGCGCAGGGCGTGCCGGGCGTGATCGGCATCCACCTGGAAGGCCCGTACATCGCGCCGGCGCGCAAGGGCACGCACGATGCCAGCAAGTTCCGCGTGCCGGACGAAGAAGAGATCGCGCTGGCCGCCTCGCTGGACAACGGCGTGACCCTGCTGACACTGGCGCCGGAACGCGTGCCGCTGGAGACCATCCGTGCGCTGGTCGAACGTGGCGTGATCGTTGCTGCTGGCCACACTGCTGGCACGTACGAAGAGATTCGCGCCGGACTGGATGCTGGGGTGCGTGGCTTCACCCATCTGTACAACGCGATGTCGCCGCTGCAGGGCCGTGAGCCCGGTGCGGTGGGCGCTGCGCTGGAAGACCGCGACAGCTGGATCGGCGTCATTGTCGATGGCGTGCATGTGCATCCGGCCAGCCTGCGCGTGGCGCTGGCGGCCAAGCCGCGCGGCCGCGTGCTGCTGGTGACCGATGCGATGCCGCCGGTCGGTGCCGATGATCCCAGCTACGTGCTCTACGGCGAAACCATCACCGCCATCGACGGCGTGGTGCGCAATGCCGCCGGTTCGCTGGCCGGCTCGGCGCTGGACATGGCCACCGCCGTGCGCAACACCGTGCAGCTGCTCGGCCAGCCGCTGGCCGAAGCCGCACGCATGGCCTCGACTTACCCGGCGCAGTTCCTCAACGTCGACGACCGCCTGGGGCACATCGCCGAGGGCTACCAGGCCGACCTGGTGCTGCTGGATGATGCCCTGCAGGTGCGTGGCACCTGGATTGCCGGACAGTACGAGGCCGCCTGATGAACCCGACGCCGCCACGCCGACTGGGCTCGATCGACGCCCTGCGTGGCATCACCGTGGCGGCGATGCTGCTGGTCAACAACCCGGGCGACTGGAGTGCGGTGTTCGCACCGCTGCGCCATTCGGAATGGCATGGCTGCACGCCCACCGATCTGGTGTTCCCGTTCTTCCTGTTCCTGGTGGGCGTGTCGATGGCGTTCAGCGTAGCGCCGCGCGCGCTGGACGTGTCGGCGCGACCTGCACTGGCGCGCGGCGTGCTGGAGCGCGCGCTGCGCATCCTGCTGGCCGGTGCGCTGCTGCACCTGCTGATCTGGTGGGCGTTGGATACCCATCACTTCCGCATCTGGGGCGTGCTGCAACGCATCGCGGTGTGTGCGGCGTTGGTGGGCGTGCTGGCGGTCTACGCGCGGCCGCGCGTGCAGGTGGGCGCTCTGATCGCGCTGCTGGTGGGGTACACCGTGTTGCTGCTGGGCATCGGTGACCTGGCGCCATGGACCAACCCGGCCAGCCGCCTGGATACCGCGTTGTTCGCGCCGTGGATCTATCAATGGCACGCCGATGCCGGGCAGGGCCATGACCCGGAAGGATTGCTGAGCACGCTGGGCGCGCTGGCCAGTACCGTGCTCGGGCTGTTGGCCGGAGGCCTGCTGCGCAGCGGACGTGCCGCGGCGCTGGCCGGGCTGGGTGTGGCGACTGCGGTGTTGGGCCTGCTGCTGGCGGTGGTGCTGCCGTTGAACAAGCAGTTGTGGACGCCCAGCTACGTGCTGTGGACCGGTGGCCTGGCGGCGCTGGGGCTGTGGCTGGGCCACCTGTTGATCGACCAGAAGGGCTGGCCGGCGCTGGGCCGGCGCTTCGGCGTCAATGCGATCACGGCGTATCTGGGCGCATCGGTGATGTCGGTGGTGCTGATGGCTACCGGGGTTTGGGGGTGGGTCTGGCAGCGACTGGCCACCGCAATGCCGCAGGCGCTGGAGCTGGCGTCCATGCTGCAGGCGCTGGTGTTTGTCGCGCTGTGGTGGGGCGTGGCATGGTGGCTGGACCGGCGGAAGATCTATCTGAAGATCTGATGGCACCTCATCCACGCCATGCGTGGATGCTCTCCGCGCGGCCTGTGACCGCTGCAAAGATGAATAATTTCAGCCACGTGGAGGTGGGGTGATGGCCGATCAAGTTCGCAACTGAACTGTGATGGCCGCCACGCAATTTCACCTATCGAAACCGTTCACCACACGGCAGACTGCCTGCGCAGTACCGCATATCCGCAGTTCCTGATCCCTTGTCCAGGAGTGCTGTATGTCCCGTGCCGTTCCGCGCGCTTTCCGTCCGCGCCGCCTCACCGTTTCCGTGCTGCAGGCCCTGGCTGTCCCGTCCGTCATGCTGCTGAGTGCCAGCGTCGCCTGGGCCGGCTGTGACAGCGCCGCCCCCGTCGCCGGCCAGACGGTCACCTGCGATGCCAATGCGCCGAACCCGCAGACTGTTCCCATCACGGCCAATGGCGCGGCCGGCATCACCATCAATATCGCCAACACGGCACAACTGCAGCAGAGCGGCGGCAGCAGCGCGATTTCGCTTGTTGGTGCTGGTGGGCATCTGTTGTCCAACCTGGGCACGATCAGTTCGGTGGGCGGTGTGGCGGTCCAGCTCGGTGGCGGCAGCCGTGTCGAAAATGCGGGCAGCATCAGCACCGGCAACAACACCGCCCTGCAGTTCGTCGGTGCGGGCGACAGCGTGCTGGTCAACCGCGGAACGATCAGCGGGCGCACCGGCGTACAGTTCGATTCAGGCAACGACCGCCTGGACATGCAGGCCGGCAGCATCAGCGGCGGCGTCCTGCAAGGGGATGGCAACGATGTGCTGCTGCTGGGCAATGGCACCATCGACAGCGTCGACCAGGGCAACGGCGATGACCAGATGACCGTCACCGGCGGCACCGTCACCGGCCTGGTAGCGCAGGGCAGTGGCCGCGATGATTTCGTCATGAGTGGCGGCACGATCGGCGCGCTGCAGCAGGGCGACAACATCGATACCTTCCGCATGAGTGGTGGCCGCATCATCGGCGCGTTCGAGGATGGCGACCAGGCGTGGATGACCGGTGGCCGCATCGGCCGCGTCAACATGAAGCTGGACAAGAACCTGTGGGACCAGTCCGGCGGCACCGTGGATGGCAATGTGGTGACCGGTTTCGACACCGATACCATCATCATCTCGGGTACCGCCTACATCGGCGGCAACATAAGCGTCAGCGGCGGCAACGACAGCGTGACCATCACCGACGGCACCGTGCGCGGGCAGGTACTGCTCAGTACCGGCGATGACACCTTCAACTGGAATGGCGGCGGCATCGTCTACGGCGCGATCGACATGGGCCCGGACAACGACGTGGCCAACCTCAGCAACCTCAACCAAGGCAACCTAGGTGCGGTGCCGCTGTTCGACGGCGGCAGTGGCATCGACCAGCTCAACCTGAGCAACGTCAAGACCACGGGCGTGGGCCGCTTCCAGAACTGGGAGACGATCAGCCTGACCAACAGCACCGAGCTGAGCTTCGATGGCGACCTGGTGCTGGGCGACAGCGCAACCGGCACCGGCACGCTCACCGTGGATGACACCAGTACCGTGTATGCGGGCAGTGGCGGCCATGCCATCCGTCCGTTCAACAGTGGCGCACTGGTGGAGATGGTCAATGCCGGGCGCATCGACCTGACCGGTACCGGCGCGGGCGACGTGTTCACCGTGCGTGGCAATTATCGAGGCGATGGCGGTGGCCTTTACCTGCGTACCGTGCTGGGCGCGGACAAGTCCACCAGCGACCGTCTGGTGATCGACGGCGGTACTGCCACCGGGACCACCGGCATCGGCGTGCTCAATGCCGGCGGTAGCGGCGCCGCCACGCTGGCCGATGGCATCCTGGTGGTGCAGGCCTTGAATGGTGGCCGCACCGCGCCGGGCGCGTTCTCGCTGTTCGCACCGGTTGCGGCCGGTGCCTACGAGTACTTCCTGTTCAAGGGCGGTGTCAGTGCCGGTACCGCCGAGAACTGGTACCTGCGTTCGACGCTGGTGACCGGGCCGACGCCAGCACCCAACGGTGGCGGCAGCGCGACACCGCCACCGCTGACGCCTCCAGTGGCCCCACCGCCGCCGATCATCCCGGCACCGCCGCCGCCGCCCGAAGGCGCCACCGATCCGGACCTGACCGCGGGCGAGACCGCGCCGCCACCACCGCCACCGGAACCCGCGCCGGTGGCGCCACCCAGCGATCCAGCCGTGCCGGACGTGCCAGTGGCCGGCGGTGCGCTGCCCGGAACCGGTGCCCCGCCGACGCCGGGTGCACGCCCCGCCGAGGGCGCGGTGGTGCCGCTGTACCGCGTGGAGACTGCCACCTATGCCGTGGTGCCGCCGCTCCTGCGCGAGACCTCGCTGGCCAGCCTCGGCACCTTCCACGAGCGGCAGGGCGAGCAGCGCCTGCTGTACAACCAGGGCGCATTCCGCACCGCCTGGGGCCGCTTGGTGGGGCAGAGCAGCGAGATCCACTGGAAGGGCGATGCGCAGCCCGGCTTCGATGGCGATGTGATGGGCCTGCAGGCTGGTCTCGACGTGTGGGCCGCTGCCTCCGACAACCATCGCAACCAGATCGGCGTGTTCGTCGGCCGCACCCGCGCGCAGGGCAAGACCACCGGCCTGGCATTGGGCTGGGAGAACGTGCAGGTGGGCCAGAACCGCCTGGACGACAAGCACGTGGGCCTGTACTGGACGTTCACCGACAGCAGCGGCGGCTACATCGACGCCGTGGCGATGCAGAGCCGTTACGACGGCCGCGTGCGTTCCTCGCGCGGGCTTGGCTTCGGCTTGAGCGGTGATGGCACCAGCGTGTCTGTGGAGGCCGGCAAGCCGCTGCTGCGGTTTGGGCAGTCCGCATGGTGGCTGGAACCGCAGCTACAGGTGATCTGGCAACGCACGTCGCTGGACGACCGCCGCGATGAGGTGTCGAGCGTGCGTTTCGACAACGACAACGCCTGGACCGGCCGCATCGGCCTGCGTCTGGCCGGCGATTATCAATTGGCCGACAACGGCTGGCAGCCGTATTTCAAGCTGAATTACCGGCATGGCCGCTCCGGCGAGGACCGCATCCGCTTCGACGACGACACGATCATCAATTCGCAGCGCTCACGCGCGCTCGAAGCCGGTGTCGGCGTGGTAGGGCGCTTCAACCGCACCATCAGCGCGTACGCGGTGGCCGACTACACGCGCGAGCTGGGCGGTGACCGCAACGAGAAGCGCCGCATCATCGAAGGCAACATCGGCCTGCGCGCGGACTGGTAGCGCGCGGTACGGATGTCATGACTCGTTCCGGTGGGTGTCGACCTTGGTCGACACGTCCTGAAATGCCGTTCGCTTTGGGCGATCGGGAATTGCTATGAATTTATGAATCCGTAGATGAGATTACCTTTCTCGAAATGGACATGAAGAATGGCTTCGCTGGGCTCGCCATCCCCGAGGAGATAGCACTCAACTGCAATGTCACCATCACCATAGTCATACGTGGTCATCAACGGTATCAAGTCGCCTGCTGCGCCGTACGCAGGTAGAGGGATGGAAATGGCGGCACCTTCTAGGAAGTACACCGGCAGAAGCTCGTAGATTTCCAGAATCATGACTGAGGTCAGGCCAAAGTCCTCCTGCAGTGTGCTGCTATCCCGATCTGATATCGCCTGCACGAATTTCCGAAGTAATTCATATCTCTTGTCGTCCATGGCTTGATCTGATGGCTTTCTCATGGGTCGATTTTTCCAGCAGGATTGCAACATCTAGCAGCATTCGTTGGCTCGTATCGGCAGCAGCTCGGGCGCGACCAGCGCCCCGGCATGATCGGCCAACACCACCACCGCATGCAGCAACCCTTCCTCCACCTGCGGCGGACACTGCGCCTGCGCATCGTCCGTCTCGCGCGCCGACTGTGCAGCCAGCAACACGCCGCCGCAGGCGGACAATGCGGCAAGGCAGCGCGTTGCCTCGGCCAGTTCCCGACCGCGCGCCTCGCTGAGTTGCCGCTCGCGCCACGCCTGGCCGTCGGCTCCGTGGCTGTGAGCGACGCCGTGCAACCGCGCGAAGAATGCGGAGGGCGGCGCCTGTTCGTGGACTTCGGTGAGCGCATCTTCCAACGCTTCGGCTGCGGTAGTGGACAGCTGCAGGCCGGGCAATGCAGCACCGAGCAGTGCATGCAGGCGTGGATAGGTGGGGTAGGGCGTGTTCATGGCAGCAACCTCACAAGGCAAGGCCACCTGCGGGATGCAAGGTGGCGGGCGGTGCGGGTTGGCGTGCCGGTGAAGCTCTTCACGAGGAAGGACGCCGGCGGATCCGGGGATCCCCACGCACCGCCCGCCGCAGAACGACGGACGGTGCATTGTTCGGGCCGGCAACGACGTTGCAAGCCCGCTCGTGAAAAGCTTCATTCAGGACGCCAATCCCGGTCAGCGCAGGAAGCGCCGACGGAGGCAACCTTCTCGCGTTCTACGTGGCGATGACATGGGCAAAGTTGCAATTTACTGATCGCGTGCACGCTGTCTTGCTGCAACCCGCGGCGGGGCCAGATACGACAGTTCGCGCATGGCGAAAGCCATCACCTGCGGGCTATGCTGTGCGCCTGCCTCAACGACAAGGAAACGTCACATGCAGGTTCGCAAGGGAGTGCGTCGCATTGGTGCGCTGGTGATCGCGCTGGTGGCTGCCAACGCCATGGCCGATACGCCCAAGGCAATCGAAGTGCCCTCGCCGGAGGCGGAGGCCGAGATCCTCAACCTGCTTGAACGGCAGGCGCTGTATCGCGACCGGGTGGACTGGCCTGGCACCCGCACACGACTGCAATCGGTGCAGGGCGACCCCGTGAAGCGGCTGGCGTTGCTGCGCGAAGCCATTGCGGTCAGCACGGGCAATCATGGCGTATGGACGACGACCCAGCGCCAGAGCGAATCCCTTGCGCGCGCTCAGCAGGTCGCCGCCGCCGCCGTGGAAAGGGCCAAGGCCGCCGATGCGGTGGATGCGCGCATCGGCTGGCTGGTCATCGAGGGCTATGCCTCCACGCCCGGCGCGACGCCACAGGAAGCGTTCCGCCAGAACATCCAGCGCGCCGCGCGGTGGCAGCAGGTCATCCGTAGCAAGGACGACGGCATGCGCTGTGGCTGGATCGTCGACCTGCGTGACAACAGCGGTGGCAACATGTGGCCGATGCTGCTGGGCATGGCACCGCTGCTGCGCACCTCGGTGGTGAACAACGAAGATGTGGGGGCGTTCGAAACCGCACAGGGGCCGGAGCGCTGGACGTTGACCGCGACCGCCGTGCAGCGTGCAGGCAAGTCGGTGCTGGACTTCGGCCGGTCCGGGTATGTGCTGCGGCAGCCCGGCGCGCCGGTGGCAGTGCTGTTTGGACCGCGCACCGGCAGTTCGGGCGAGGCCTCGGCGCTGGCGTGGCGTGGTCGTCCGCAGACGCGGAGTTTCGGTCAGCCCACTGCGGGCGTCTCCACTGGCAATGTCGTGCACACGCTTGCCGATGGCAGCCGCCTGCTGCTGACCACCAGCGTGATGCGGGACCGCAATGATCGTGGCGACGGCTTGAAGATCGAGCCCGACCAGCGCGTCGAGGGTGACGCCGCCACCGTGGCCGCCGCCCAAGCCTGGCTGCTGGCCCAGCCCGCCTGCCAGGGCACCCGGTCATGATCCTGATCGGCCAACAGGAACGGGTGCTGATCGTCGGCCCCACCGAAGCCCACCACTGCCTGCGCTGCCAGACGGAAACCGAATTCGCCCCGCAGCTGCGCTACAAAATGGCGCGCATCGACCTGTTGTTTGGCTTCACCTACCAGCGCCGCTACGATCTGGCCTGCACCCGTTGCGAGCACGGCTGGGTGCTGGATACCGAGACCATGGACCAGCAGCTGGGTGGGGTGCCGATCCCGTGGCGGCACCGCTTTGGCCTGCCGCTGATGCTGGTGGTGGTGGCCGGTCTGGCGATGGCCGGGTGGATGTGGCGGCATGGATTCCTCGGTTGAGGAGCGGGCCTGTTAAAGTCTGCCCTGCAATCACGTACCGGAAACCGACCATGGACCACGACACCCCGTTCGAACCCCTCAACGATCTCGAGGTGCGCCTGCTGCAGGCCCAGGACGGCACGCTGACCGCAGCGCAGTTCCTCGATGGCCTGCTGACCTCGACGGCGTTCGTGCTGCTGGACAAGGCCATTGGCGAAGATGGCGCCTGGGACGAGAGCATCTCGCCGCTGGTGCTGACCAGCGAAAGCGGCGAACCGATGTTCGCGGTGTTCACCGCCCCCGAGCGCGCGGGCCTGTGGCACGAGCAGCTGCCGCAGTTCGCGCATGCCATGCCGATCGCGGTGCACGCGCTGCTGGCCGGTATCGGCGACGGCGTCGGCCTGGTGCTGAACCCGGGCCTAGACGTGGGCATGGAGATGATTCCCGATGCCTTGGCCCAGCTGAAGCAGCGTGCGGCGGCGATCACCCGCGGCATGGCGCATTGAGATTGATGGCATAGAAATCGAGCCGTCCTCTTCGTTCCTTGCTGCTAGGCATTGATATGCCATTCGATTTGGGAATGTAAGAGCAAGAGCATTGGTGAAGAGCTTAAGAGCGAATATGCTGTTCAAGGAGAGAGTAGCTATGCGGTCGATAGGTGTTGGTCTAGTTTTCGCTGTTTTCTCTGTAATCCATGCTTTTGAATCCAAAGCGGAAACAGTTACATATATTCATACTGATGCTCTGGGGTCAGTAGTTGCCGAGTCAGATGAGACTGGCCGGACGACAAAGCGCTATAGCTATGAGCCGTACGGAGCGCAGATTGGAACTGGTATTGAAGATGGAGTGGGTTACGCCGGGCACGTGAGTGATTCGGCGACTGGGCTGAGCTACATGCAGCAGCGCTATTACGATCCAGGCTTGGGGCGTTTCTTGTCAGTAGATCCAGTCACAATGTACGGGAATGGTGACGGGAGACATTTCAATGCCTATGCATATGGATTCAACTCACCCTATACATTCAAAGATCCTGATGGCCGTTGTCCAATCTGCCCAGCCCTGTTTGGAGGCGCCGGTGGCATGGCGGTGGACTATGGGATTGAGAAGTACATGAATCCCGGAAAGCCAATCAACAAGACAGAGCTGGCAATTGCCGGCGTTGCTGGAGTTGTAACTGGTGGTACCGGCGGCCTGGTGGTTGGAGCCCTGGCGAGAGGGACGATTTCGATCGGTCAGGTCGTAGCAATTCAAGCGACGGTGGGTGCCGCGACTGGTGTTGCGGGTACGGCTGCACAGGGCGCAATCGAAGGAACACCAGTGACAAGCGCTCAACTGGGCTTATCGGCTGTCGGCGGGAGTGTTGGCAGTTTGGCGGGCAGCGGAATTGGAAAACTCGCTGGAGACTTTCGCAGGCGTCTACTCAAGGGGCAGTGAGTAATATGATGAAGGCGCCAGTGAGTTCACCTGCTGGCATCGGTGCACATATTGCAGAGGCGACTGCGAGCGCCGGCGCAATTGGAGCAAAGCAAGGGGCGGTACAGGGTGCATTGTCTAATGCGGGCCAACGCGGTGCTGATGCCGCAGTTGGAATTGGACAGAAAATCGCTGAGGACAGGTTGAAGTGATGAGATTTTTTAATCGATCTCTCCTTGTGTACGAGCTTGGGCTTCTGGTCGTATTCATACTGGTCGCATTCTTCATCACCCGGTTCAATCCGGTGGAGACGCTCCGGTTGGGTGGATGGCTGTTCCTCTTGATGCAACCCATCTTGTTGGGTGCTCATGCTGTCGACCATTTTTCGCGCAAGCGCCGTCGATAGACGGGAGATGTGAAGGTGCCGGCCAGCGACCGGCACTACCCGGTGCTTCAGCGTGCGGCGGCGATGGCTTTCACCCGCGCCTTGGCCAGCGCTTCGCCGATGGCCGGGCCCTTCAGATGCGTGGTATCCAGATCCCGCGCCTGCACTGACAGCGCCGCCTGGTGCAGGCGCTTGAGTGTTTCGCCCTGTGGGTAGTCGGCGTCCTCGAAGCCGAGCCGGCCGCGCTTGTCGGCCTCGCAGCACAGTGCGATGCGGGCCACCCGTTCCGGCCGGCGCAGCGCATCACAGCGGCCCAGGAGTTCCAGCACGGTGGCATCGCGCAGTTCATCGATGCGGTGCACGTTCAAGTGCTCGCGGCACACCGCTTCGGCCAGCTGCTGGTGTTCGGTGGGAATCTTCAACCGCGCACACAGTGCCTTCAACGGCTTGATGCCGCGCTGCTCGTGCATGATGTGGCGCGGCCATTCCTCCGGCGGGGTCAGGCCCTTGCCGAGATCGTGGGTGAGGGCAGCGAAGCCGACCAGGTCATCGCCGGGGGCGAGCTTCGCGGCCATGTCGCTGACCATTTCCTGGTGGATGCCGGTGTCGACTTCCGGGTGGAATTCAGCACGCTGCGGTACGCCGTACAGTGCTTCCAGTTCGGGCAGGATCGGGCCCAGTGCCTGCGCATCGTGCAGCGTGCGCAGGAAGGCGGAGGGCCGTTCACTGACCAGCGCCTTGCGCAGTTCCTGCCAGACGCGTTCCGGCACCAGCGCGTCCAGTTCACCGCTGGCGGCGACCTCGCGCATCAGTGCCATGGTCTCTTCGGCGACGGTGAAGCCTAGTGGTGCAAAACGGGCCATGAAGCGCGCCGCGCGCAGCACGCGCAGCGGATCCTCGACGAAGGCCGGCCCGACATGGCGCAGCACGCGCTGTTCCAGGTCACGGACACCGCCATAGGGATCGACCAGCGTGCCGGTGTCTTCGTCGCAGGCAATCGCATTGATGGTGAAGTCGCGGCGCTGCAGATCTTCTTCCAGCGTCACCGCCGGATCGGCATCGACCACGAAGCCGCGATAGCCACGGCCGGATTTGCGCTCGGTGCGCGCCAGCGCGTATTCCTCGCCGGTCTCCGGGTGCAGGAACACCGGGAAATCGCGGCCGACGGCGGTGTAGCCCTGCGCTTCCATCTGCGCGGGCGTGGCACCGACCACCACCCAGTCATGGTCGCCGGCAGGTCGCTGCAGCAGGCGGTCGCGCACGGCGCCGCCGACAAGATAGATCTTCATGGTCGGGATCATCGCATGCCCGACTTGTAGAGCCGAGCCCATGCTCGGCTGCTTAGGCGGTAGCGCTACCGGACAGAACAGCAGCCGAGCGTGGGCTCGGCTCTACAGAAGGAGGGTGATCAATCGCCGCCCTGCTCGGCGTCGGCCGCGCAGCTGAAGCGCTTGCGCTTGTCCACCAGGCGGCCCATCAGGCGGTCGCTCAGCGGCAGCGCATCACCATTGAGGCGCCAGTCGTAGATCACGCTGAAGGCCAGCACGCGGGCAACGTACTCGCGGGTTTCCTTGTAGCTGATGGTCTCGATCCACAGGTCCGGATCGAAGCCCGGGCGCTGGCCCTGCCAACGTGCGGTCGGGGTCGGGCCGGCGTTGTACGCGGCGATGGTCACGTACGGCAGGCCGTCGTACTTGTTCATCAGCTGGCGCAGGTAGGCGGTGCCGATCGCGATGTTGGTGTCCGGGTCGTACAGGCTGTCGGCGCCGCCGTAGCCGGTCAGGCCGATGGACTTGGCCACGCTGGCACCGGTGGCCGGCAGCACCTGCATCAGGCCCATGGCGTTGGCAGGCGAGCGCGCACGCGGAGTGAAGGTGCTTTCGGCTCGGATCTCCGCAGCCACCCAGGCCGGGTCGATGGCATTGCGTGCCGACTCGCGGCGGATGGTGGCGTCGTGGTGCAGCGGGAAACGCAGGTCGTACAGGCGCTGTTCCTGCGGCTGCTTGCCGAGCGCGAACACGGCGCGGTCGAACCAGCCGTTGTCCTGCGCGACACGTACCGCCAGGCGGCGCTGGGTGTCATCGAAGCGCGACAGCGCGCTGTTCCATTCGGCCACGGCCCAGCTGGCGCGGTCGATCTGGTACAGCGCCATCGCGCGCTGGATGGCCGGGTCGCGCGCGACCGCTGCCTGTGCCTGCGCGCTGTCATTCGGCTTCCACGGGCACAGCGTGTAGCCCTGCTGCAGCTTGTCGGCGGCCAGGAAACCGTGGAAGGTCGGTGCGCGTGCGGCTTCGCGGAACAGCGGCTGCGCCTGCTGGGCCTGGCCGGTCTTCTCCAGCATCCGGCCTTCGAAGTAGCGCCAGCGCGGGTCGCTGCGCTGCTTGCTGCCCATCTTGCGGATGGCGGTCAGCGCCGCCGGCCAGTCGCCGCGCGACATCGCTTCGCGCACGCGCCATTCGTGCAGGCGTTCGTCATACGCCGATTCCGGCACCGCGTTGAGGCGGCGCGCCGAATCGGGCAGGTAGGACGCCACCGTCCACAGTGCGATCTGGTATAGCACCTGGCCCTGCTGCGCGGCACTCAGGCCCAGCGCCTGGGCGTACTGCGGCAGCTGCTGTTCGGTGGCGGCCGGGTCGGCCTTGGCCAGCTTGGCCAGGCCATCGGTGGCGATGCGCCGGCTGCGTTCGTTGCGCGGCCAGTTCAACGCGCTGGCATTGGGCTTGTCGACAAAGGCAGCGTAATTGTTCGCCAGCGCCAGGTCGGTGGCAGGCAGGCCACGTGCGGCGTTGCGCATCACGGCCGGCTGCTGGGCGTCGGCGGCGGCATCGATGCGTTCCCAGCGCAGGGCGTCGCTCAGGCCACCCTGCGCCTGCAGCACGGCGAAAACGGCATCACAGCCGTCCGGCAGCGACTTGCCGTTCTTGCGCCACAGGTCCTGCGCCTCGCTGATCCACTGCGGATCGACCTTGCCCGTCACCTGGCGCGCGGTCAGTTGCGCACAGCGCAGGCCGGCGTTGTCGGTGGGCACCCAGTTGGCGAGCAGGGTGGGCCAGTCCTGGCGGCGTGCGACCGAGGGCAGCCACACGCTGCGGAACGTGTTGGCCACGGCCTGGCCGTCATAGCGCTTGAGGAAGGCCTGTGCCTGCGCGGTATCGACGGTGTCGATGTTACGGCGCAGGTTGGCGTACTCCAGCCATCCGTAAGCCGGATGGCGGCTGAGTGCAGCGGCCTGGCCGGGATCGAACTGGCCGCGTTCGGCGGCTGCGATCGCGGCCTTCAGCTGCGCGTTCTGGGCGTCGAGGGACTGGGCGTTGGCGCAGCCGATCAGCAGCGTGGTGGCCAAGGGCAGCAGGGACAGGGCAGTTGAAGTGCGTCGGGTCATGGCGACCAGCATAGCGGGCGATGGCTGAATTCAGTTTCGCATTGCGTGCACGCCGAGCGTCGGCAACGACAGCTGAATGACCCCGCGCAGGCCACTGCCGCAGGGGACGGGAGGCGTCGTAACGTCGGCCTTGGGCGAACGGCCCGGCTGCAGGGAGCGGCACATGGCGTTCAGTAGCGCAGGAAGAAGCGGTCCGCTGGCGGACATCAATGTCACGCCACTGGTGGATGTGATGCTGGTGCTGTTGATCATCTTCATCGTGACCGCGCCGATCGTGGCCCGGCCGATTGCCGTGCAGTTACCACAGGCCACCGATCGCACGATCGATCGCCCCGAACCGCCGCCGCCTATCGAGCTGCGCCTGGATGCTGCCAACCAGCTCAGCTGGAATGGCCAGCCCATGACGATCAGCGAGCTTCAGGCGCGCCTGCAGGCACAGGTGGGCGAACATGCCGGCAACCTGCCGGAGCTGCGCATCGCCACCGATCCGGCGGCCGAGTACGAAGGCATGGCGAGGATTCTGGCCGCGGCCGAGGCGACCGGTATGGAGCGGATTGCCTTCGTGCGATAGAGCGTTGTCTCACTGCCGCTCATGCGGTGATTGCTGCATGGGCGGCGCTTGCCCCGCTGACAGCGTCGCATCCTGGATCCGCAGAAAAGCCATTTCAATCTGCGCTGGAACCGGGGTCGGATTTGCTCGCCACTTTCCGCTCTCAGGGTCATGTTCAACGTCGAAAGCAGTCAACTCGGCTCTCTCGAAATCCACCACAACCGTCAGTCCCTCTCCCGAGGCCAAGGCCGCATTGCTGGGAGAGGGGCAGTCGTTGCACTCGATTACGCCGCCCGCTCTCGATTCGCCTGCCAGGAAAAGAAGCAGCGTCATCACCATCGTAATGCCCGGCGCGCCACTTGCTGGTTTCATGATCGATCCTCCTGCGATTGGCTGGAGGTTCGAGTCTGCACCGGACGGATCAGCGGGGCCTTCTGAATCAAGCAATTTCAGACTACTTCTGAAACGGTTCGGCAAAGACCTGTTCGATAAATGCGGCAACTCCCGGCGCGCGATGTCGTGGCCGGCATCAAGGCCGCGTGCCGTGAACACCATCGCAAGGTCATAACCGCAGCTATTTGACGCAAAGCACCTGTAATTGCGTCAATTCCACGTGAAAGAGTGTCGACCGTCACGCCGGGCCTTTTACCACTTGTTTACAAAGGAGACGCTGCCGCCATGCAGGGGGGAGCGCGGCAGTCCATGTCCCGACATTCCTTTGGAGAGAGAGCGAATGAATCACCTGCACCACCGCCCGTTGGCGGTTGCCGTCGCGCTGTGCGTGATGGCCCTGGCACCGCTGGGTGCCGCTGCACAATCCACCACCAACCTCGATGCGGTGGAAGTGACCGGCACCCGCATCAAGCGCGCTGAAGTCGAAGGCCAGGTGCCGATCCAGACATTGACGCGCGGTGACATCGAACGCACCGGCCTGACCTCGATCGGCGAAGTGCTGCAGCAGCTCACCGGTTCCGGTTCGGCGCTCAACGCCAAGTTCAACTCGTCCGGCAACTTCGGTTTCCCGCCCGATGGCAGTGGCGTGGGTGCCGGCTCGGCGCAGGTCGACCTGCGCCACCTGGGGGCCAAGCGCGTGCTGGTGCTGGTCGATGGCATCCGCTGGGTCAATGAGTCGTCCGCCTCCGGCGTCGGCTCGGCCACCGATCTCAATACCATTCCGCTGGCCATCGTCGAGCGCATCGAAGTGCTGGAAGATGGCGCGTCGTCGCTGTACGGTTCCGACGCCATTGCCGGCGTGGTCAACATCATCACCCGCCGTGACTTCGATGGTGGCCAGGTGACGCTGAACTACGGCGAGTACAGCAAGGGCGACGGCACCCAGAAGGGCGTGGATCTGGCTTGGGGCAAGAGCGGCGACCGCTTCAGCCTGTTCCTGGGCGCCAGCTGGACCAAGCAGGATCCGGTGTTTGCCAAGGACCGCGAACAGTCGCGCTTCCCGATTCCCGGCACCGGTCTGGCCTTCGGCAGCGGCGGCATTCCGCAGGGCCGTTTCATGTTCACCGACCCGAACACCGGCGCGGTGCAGAACATCGTGCCCAATACCGGCGTGAGCAATCCGCGCTACGACGGCAGTGCCGGCTGCAGCCGCACGGATGACTACCACTGCTTCGCTACCGCCGACCGCTTCAACTTCGCCGAATACAACATGGTGCTGACACCGTCGGAGCGTAAAGGCCTGTTCGGCCAGTTCCGCTTCGACATCACCGACAACGTGCAGTGGTACGTCAAGGCACTGGGCAACCGTCGCGAGTCGACCAACCAGGCCGGCCCCGAGCCGCTGTTCTTCGGCCCCGATGGCGCCACCGGCAATCCGCTGGCCGACAACATCACCGTGTCTGCACTCAACCCGTACAACCCGTTCGGGTTTGACCTGGTAGCGGGCGACAACCTGAGCCTGATCGGCCGCCGTCCGGTGGAAGGCGGTGCGCGCGTGTTCAAGCAGGAAGTGGACACCACCTATTTCGCCACCGGCCTGGTCGGTGACTTCCATGCCGCCGACCGCAGCTGGTACTGGGACGTCAACGGCATGTACAGCAAGAACAAGGCCGAACAGACCAACTACGGCAGCTATGACATCTACAAGGTGAACATGGCGCTGGGCGATCCGGCGGTGTGCGCGGCCACGCCGGGCTGCGTGCCGCTGAACATCTTTGGTGGCGTCGGTTCGATCACCCCGGACATGCTGAAGTGGATCCAGCCGGTGGTGCGCGACCGCAGTCAGAACGAGCTGAGCCTGTTCACCGCCAACCTGTCCAGCGAGCTGTTCTCGCTGCCGGCAGGTCCGGTGTCCTTCGCCACCGGTTTCGAGTACCGCAAGTACAAGGGCTCCTACCAGCCCGATCCGCTGACGGTGATTGGTCACTACAACGGCGTGCCGTCGCAGCCGACCTCCGGTTCCTACGATGTCAACGAGGCTTACCTGGAGTTGAGCGTGCCGATCTTCGCCGATTCCTCGTTCGGCAAGAAGCTGGACCTGAGCCTGGCCGGCCGTTATTCGGACTACTCCACCTTCGGTGGCGAGTTCACGCCCAAGTACGGCCTGCGCTGGCAGGTGACCGATGATTTCGTGCTGCGCACCACCTACGCCGAGGGCTTCCGCGCGCCGTCGATCGGTGAACTGTACGGCTCGGCGGCGCGTGCCGACCTGCAGCTGTTCGATCCGTGCTCTGTGGGCCTGGGCGGTACGCCGCCGCGTGGCAGCGCGGCCAACTGTGCTGCGCTGGGCGTACCGGCCGGGTTCCAGCAGGCCAACTCGCAGATCTCGGTGACCACCGGCGGCAACCGCGAGCTGGACCCGGAGCGCTCGCGCAGCTTCAGTGCCGGCTTCGTGTGGAGCCCGTGGTTCGGCAACAATGCCTCGTGGTCGGAGCGCTTCGATGTGGAGGTGACCTTCTACCGCCATGCCATCGACGGTGCGATCCAGGCAATCAACGCGCAGACCCAGCTGGACCTGTGCGTGGAGACGCTGGACCCGATCTACTGTGATGGCATTACCCGTGCAAGCACCGGTGCGGTCAGCAGCTTCAACAACCGCCTGACCAACCTGGGGTCGATCAAGACCGACGGCTGGGATGTGGATCTGTTCTGGACGCTGCCGCAGACGTCCATCGGCCAGTTCAAGCTGGGCTGGAAGAACACCTTTGTCGGCCGCTACGAGGCCACCGGCGCGGCCGGGCAGAAGCAGCCGCAGAAGCCCGGCGTGGAAGTGGCTGACAGTTCGATTCCCGAATGGACCAGCAACGCCAGCATCGGCTGGACGCTGGACCGCTGGAGCGCCAACTGGACGGTGCGGCACATCTCCGAGCTGACCGAGAACTGTGGCGATGCCGCGGCCTTCCCGGTGTGCAGCAACCAGGCTGCGGGTACCAACACGCTGTCGGCCACCACCTTCCACGACATGCAGGTGGGCTACAAGATCGACTGGATGAAGGGGTTGCAGCTGACCGCCGGCCTGAACAACGTGTTCGACAAGGATCCGCCGATCTGCCTGTCGTGCTCGTTGAACGGCTACGACGCCTCGACCTACGACATCCCGCGTGGCCGTTACTGGTACCTGCGCGCGGACCTGCGCTTCTGATGTGAGGGTGGCAGCGCCGGACAGTTCCGGCGCTGCCTTGCGGATGTAGCGCCGAGCCCGCGCTCGGCTGATTCTCTGAGCCGAGCATGGGCTCGGCTCTACAGGTGCGGCGCGGTCGTACCCCGCGTCTGATCAGAACGCCCAGGTGAACGTCAGCGAGCCGTTGCGGCCATCGCCGTAGGCACCGTAGCCGTTGATCTGCGACAGGTACTTCTTGTCCAGCAGGTTGTTGAGGTTGGCCTGCACGCTGAACTCCGACGAGATGCGGTAGCGCACGAAGGCGCTGACCAGTGCGTAGCCGCTCTGCTCGATGCGGCCGTAGGCCGGCACCGGGTAGTAGATGCGGTTCTGCCAGTTGGCACCGCCACCGACGGTCAGTGCCTGCAGCGACTGCGGGGTGTAGCTGGTGAACAGCTTCAGTGCGGTCTGCGGCAGGTTGGTGTTGATGTCGGCGTCGTTGATGTCCTTGGCCACGTAGCGCGACGCACCGAAGGTCGCATTCCAGCCCGGGGCGAGTTCGCCGTTCACCTCGAACTCGAAGCCGCGGCTGACGGTGCCGCGTGCGGCGCGATAGGCGAACTCGTTCTGGCTGCCCTGCACGGGTTCACCGGTGGCCTGGCCGACGTTGTCCTGTTCGATGCGGAACACCGCCAGCGAGGCATTCAGGCGGTTGTCGAACCACGCCCCCTTGACGCCCACTTCGTAGCTCTTGCCATCGACCGGATCGAGGTAGCTGCCGTTGCGGTCCTTCAGCGTCTGCGGCTGGAAGATTTCGGTGTAGCTGGCGTAGGTCGAGTACGTCCCGTTGATGTCGAAGACCAGGCCAGCGTACGGCGTGGTCACCTTGTGCGCGCGGTCGGCGCCTTCACCCTCGCTCTTCCAGTCAGTGTAGCGTGCGCCAATGATCAGCTTCAGCGGATCGGCCAGCGACAGGCGCGCGGCCGCGTAACCGGCCTTCTGCGTGATGGTGCCCTCGCTGGCCAGGGCCAGCGGGTTCCAGTTCGGCTCACCGATCTTGCCCGTCCAGTTCAGATAGCTGGCGAACGGATCCCAGGTCTGGCCCGGGCCACCGACCTGGTAGTCGCCGTAGTTGGCGTACTCGCGCCTGTTGTAGCTGAGGCCGGCCATCAGCTGGTGCTCGCGGCCGAACAGCTGGAACGGGCCGTCAATGTAGCCATCAACGCCGGTGACCTTGCGCTCAGTGTTGTAGAAGCCTGCGGATGGCGAGATGCCCGCGCCGGTGGTCCTGTCGAAGTTCGATTCGCCCGTGGTCCAGTCGTTGTAGGCCGGGTAGAACAGTTTGTCGTCGGCCTTGGTCTCATCGTGCGTGGCGCCAACCTTGAACTTCCAGCCATTGCTGAAGGCGTGCTGCAGGGTGGCGAAGGCGCGCTTGCTGGTGGTGTCCCAGTAGGTCCAGTCCGGGCTGGCGTTGAACGATTCGTCGTAGCCGGTGCGCGAGCCATCCGAATACAGCATCGGGAAACCGCCCCAGGTCGCGCCGTTGGCGCGCTTCTGCTGGTAGTCGTAGCCCACGCTCAACTGGGTGTCCGGAGTCAGGTCGGCGTCGATGACGGCATAGCCCAGCGTCTTGCGCTGGTTGTAGCGGTCCATCTGGCCATCGGTGTCCAGGTAGCTGCCGATTACGCGGCCGCGCACCGTGCCACTGGCGTTGAGCGCGCTGCCTACGTCCACGGTGGTGCGGGTGCGGCCCCAGCTGCCGACGTTCACCGACACGCTGCCGGCCAGCTCGGCACTGTCGGCATGCTTGCGGATCAGGTTCACCGACGCGGACGGATTGCCGGCACCACTGAGCAGGCCGGTGGCGCCACGCACCACTTCCACGCGGTCGTACAGCGCAAGGTCCAGGCCGGAATCACCGTAGCTCCAGTTCTGCACCATCTGCGTGGGCAGGCCATCGAACTGGTAGGCGTCGATGTAGAACCCACGTGCGTAGAACTCGGTGCGCTCGCTGTCGGACTGGGTACTGGTCACGCCGGTGGTGTTGGCCAGCACGTCGATGATGTCGTCCAGGTTCTGATCTTCGATGCGCTGGTGGCTGATGATGCTGAGCGACTGCGGGATCTCGCGCGGTGCCAGGTCGAAGCGGGTACCGGCCGAGGTTCGGCGCACCGAATAGCCTTCGGCGCGTTCGCCCTTGACCACTACCTTGTCCAATGTGGTCGGGTCGGCGGCGGTGTCGGCGAAGGCGGCCGGGGCCGGGGCCAGGGCGCAGAGTGCAACGAGTACGGCAACGGACAGCCGCTGCGGCTGCGGGATACGGAAGGCGGAACGGGTCATGGGGGTCCTGGACGAGCACGCGCGCTCGGCCGGCATCCAGAAGGCGAGGCGCTACGGGGGGAAACGGGCGGGCAGGCCGTCCTGGCACCACCGGAAACGCAAGAAATGGTAATACGAACTATTCCTATTTACAAATCATGAACGAGGTAGGCACTCACGCGGGCCGCGACGCAGCGCATTGGGTTCAGCGCAGCAGCGGCAGCGGATCGCGCGCGCCATCGGCGCCGTAGATGCCCCAGTGCAGGTGGGGCGGCGTGCCCTTGGCATTGCCGCTGTCGCCTACATGCCCGAGCAGGTCGCCGGCCTGGACCACCTGGCCGCGCGCCAGGCCCTCGGCCCAGTCGTCCAGATGGGCGTAGTAGTAACGTTCACGCCCGGGCCCGATCACCCAGACCTGGCGGCCACCGAGGCCGCGCTCGCTGACGTCCGCGATGACGCCGGCAGTGACGCTGCGCACCGCGGTGCCGCGCTTGGCGAAGATGTCGATGCCGGCGTGGGAGCGGTCACGGCCACGTGGTGCGCCGAAGGTGTTGGCGATCTGGCGTGGCCGCACGCCGTCCACTGGCACCGGCAGTTGCGTGGCCGGCGGCATCCGCGCGAGTGTCCACAGCATCTTCGGTGCGGCGGCCCAGGGACTGTTCCACAACGCCATCATCGCAACGACGGCAATGGCCAGCCACAGGCCGCGCAGCAACCAGCGGCGCAGGCGGTGGGCGTGGGAGGGCGATGTGTTCATGGTCTCCGACTGTAGCGCCGAGCCATGCTCGGCGGCTGTTACTTTGCGGTCAAAGCGCAGTCGAGCATGGCTCAGCGCTACAGAACCGGGGCCAGCGGCACTTTGAAACTGCGCTTCAACGTTCCCAGTGCTACCGAGGTGCGGAAGCGCTCGATGTTGTCATCGCCGCCGAACAACCGCTCGGTGATCGCCTCGTACTCCTCCATCGACGCGGCCGACACCAGCAGCAGGAAATCGCCGTCGCCGGTGATCGAGTAGCACTGCTGCACCGCCGGGTCGTCCTGCACGCGGCGCTTGAACGGCGCCACGTGATCACGCTGCTCGCTGACCACGCGCACTTCGACGATGATGGTCAGCGGTCGCCCGACCTTGGCTGCGGCGACTACCGCCACGTTGGCCGAGATCACACCGCTGTCCTGCAGGCGTTTGATCCGGCGTTGCACGGCCGGGGTGGACAGGTGCACGGTCTCGGCGATCTCGCGCTGCGGCAGGGTGTTGTCCCGCTGCAGCAGGTCGAGGATGGCGCGGTCGAAGCTGTCGAGCACGGGGGCGGTGGCCATGGCGAGCAGAAGTTGCACGAACGGGCTGTCAATTGAGCCAAGTGCTCGGCGCTGGCGCAATAGACTTTGCGCATGCAGACCTCACGACTTGCGCCGATGTTGCCGGCGCTGGCGGTGCTCGGCTCGGTCACCTCGCTGGCCATCGGCACCTCCTACGCAAAACACCTGTTCCCGCTGATCGGCGCCCAGGGCACCAGCGCGCTGCGTGTGGGCTTCTCGGCCCTGTTGCTGCTGATGTTCTGGCGGCCATGGCGCTGGAAGACCAGCTGCGTGGATGCGATCACCATCCTGCGCTACGGGCTCACCCTGGGCCTGATGAACCTGCTGTTCTACATGGCCCTGCGCACGATTCCCTTCGGCATCGCGGTGGCCATCGAGTTCACCGGGCCGCTGACGGTGGCGATGCTGTCATCACGACGCCCGATCGATCTCCTCTGGGTAGGCTGCGCGGCGGTGGGGCTGCTGTTGCTCCTGCCGATCGGCGGTGGCCCCGCGCTGGACCCGGCCGGTGTGCTGTACGCGACGGGCGCTGCGGCCTGCTGGGGCCTGTACATCGTGTTCGGCAAGCGTGCCGGTCATCTGCATGCCGGGCACTCGGTCTCGCTGGGGCTGCTGGCGGCGTCTCTGGTGGTGGTACCGGTGGGCGTGGTGCATGCCGGTGCCGCGCTGCTCGACCCGAAGATCCTGGCGGCGGGCCTGCTGGTGGCACTGGTGTCCAGCGCGATCCCGATGTCGCTGGAAATGATGGCGCTCAAGCGCCTGCCGAAGGAGACCTTTGGCATCCTGATCAGCATGGAGCCGGCCGTGGCCGCGCTGTGGGCGATGCTGCTGCTGCACGAGCACCTGCATGGATTGCAGTGGCTGGCGATCGGTTGCACGGTGCTGGCCTCGGTGGGCAGCACGATGACCGCGCGGCGGTTGAAGGCACCCGTCACCGCCTGAAAAAAAGGGGACGGAGGGGATTAAGTCGTTTATGCCCCGATTTAGGGGGCGCCGGGCGGCGCCCGGCGCAGAGCGTGCGGACCAACGGTCCGCACCTACCGTAACGGCGAGTCAGCGCAGGGCGTCGGCCGGGACGTCGATCTGCATCGCCAGGGCGAGGTGATCGGAGAACGCGGCTGGTACGGCTTCCACGGTACGAGTCTGCAGGCCACTGCTGACCAGGATGTGGTCGATGGCGCGGTCGGGGCGCCAGCTGGGGAAGGTCGGCACGATGCAGCCGGGCGGCTGCAGCCGGGTCTTCTGGTACAGCACCTGCATTTCCGGGCGTTCTGCCAGGCAGTTGAAGTCGCCCATCAGCACCGCGTTGGGGTGGTCGGACAGCAGTTCGGCGATGAAGCCCAGCTGCGACATCCGCGATCCCGCACCCAATGACAGATGCGCCACCGCCACCGCCAGGCCGTCGGTACCGTCGCCGAACTTGGCCAGCAGCACGCCGCGCCCGCCGATGCGGCCGGGCAGGGCGTGATCCTGCACTTCAACCGGTTCCAGCTTGCTCAGCAGGCCATTGGCGCTGGATGCGACCCCGCCCATGCGCCGGTTCGGCTGGTGACTCCAGTAGTTGAAGCCGGCGCGTTGGGCCAGGTAGTGGGTCTGGTTGGTGAAGCCCGAACGCAGGCTGCCCGGGTCGGCCTCCTGCAGGCCGACGATGTCATGGTCGCGCGCCAGCGTGGCGATCGCGTCCAGGCTGCTGCGCTTGCGACCCGCCGGCAGCGCATGTGACCAACTGCGGGTCACATAGTCGCTGTAGCGGCGGGTACTTGAGCCGGCCTGGATGTTGGCCGTCAGCAAACGCAGGGTCCGTGTGCGGGGGGAATTCACGGCCGGGAACAACGTCCTTTGGATCAGTGAGCCTGGGCCGCACCGCGTTCGCGGGCGATCAGGTGGTCGGCAATGCGCAGCATGTCCGGGAAGCTCTTGCCCTTCACCAGGTACTTGCCGTTGACGATGATCGACGGGGTGCCGCTGATCTGGCTGCGCTGGGCGAACTGCTTGGCCGAGTTGGTCTTGGCATTCACCGCGAAGCTGCCCATGGTGGCCGCGAACTGCTTCGGATCGACGCCGTAGGCGGCGTAGAACTTGGCGATGTCTTCCACCGAGTCACGGCCGCGCTCGCCCTTCAGGGTCTTCTGCGAGTGGATGGCGGCGTACAGCGCTTCGTGGGTCTTTTCCTGCACGCCCAGGGTCTGCGCGGCGTAGAAGGCACGGGCGTAGTCATCCCAGGTGCCGCCGAACATGGCCGGCACGTAGACGAAGTTCACGTCGCTGGGCAGGCCGGCCTTCCACGGGCCGACCAGCGGCTGGAATGCGGCGCAGGCCGGGCAGACGTAGCCGAAGATCTCGGTCACTTCGATCTTGCCGGCAGCCGGCTGGAACGGCTGGCCGTTCGGGATCACCTGGTAATCGGCGCCTTCCACCGGGGCCGGGCCGGTCAGCGCGGCGGTGGTCGGGGCCGGCGCCGCGGCGGGGGTGGCTTCGGCCGGGGCCTTTTCGCCTTCGGCGGCCGCCGGAGCGGTGCCTTCGCGGCCCGCGGCCGGAGCGGCCGGTTCGGTGGCCGCCGGAGCTGCAGCCGGTTCGGCCGGCGCCGCGGTGGTGTTGGTGCTGCCGTCGTCGGCCTTGCAGGCCGCCAGGATCGGCAGCAGCGCTGCGAGGGCGAGGGCGTAACGGATCTTCATGGAAACGTCTCCAGCATCTGGAAAGGTGGGGGCCGGCGCCAGGCGCCAGCCAGGGGGAAATGATGACATGCGGCGGCGACAGCGCCGTGTCGATGGTGTGTGTTGGTTCAGCGGCCGCGGGCGGCGCGGGCCTGGGCGATCAGGGCCGAGGCGATGCGCAGCTGGTCGTCGAAGCTGTTGCCGCGCACCAGATACTGGCCATTGATGATCAGCGCCGGGGTACCCGGGATCCTGGTGCGCTGGGCGAACGCGCGGGCGGCATCGACCTTCTTCTGTACGGCATCGCCGCGCAGGGCCTGCAGATAACGGTCCGGGGTCACCCCGTAGGCCTTGTAGAAGGTGGCAAGCTCATCGGCCGAAACGTTCTGCATCGGCAGCGAGCCATCCTGGTGCAGGGCCTTGAAGACCGCCGCGTGGCTGCGCTTGGCCACGCCGACTTCGTCGGCGGCGTAGTAGGCCAGGGCCCATGCATCCCAGGCGCCACCGAAGGCGGCCGGGACCGGGGTGAAGCGCACGTCGGCCGGCAGCTTGGCCGCCCAGGCTTCCAGTTGCGGTTCAAAGTGGGCGCAATGCGGGCAGGTGTAGCCGAAGACCTCGACCACCTCGATCTTGCCGGCCAACGGCTGGAACGGGCCCGGCTGCGCGATGCGCTCGTAGTCTTTGCCCTCGACCAGCGGGGCATTGGCGGGGGTGGCGGCGCAGGCTGCCAGCGGCAGCAGTACCAGCACGGACAACAGCAGGCGGGAAATCAACCTCATCGACACGCATCTCCGTTGAAAAAAGCAACGCCGGCGCAGTCGCCGGCGTGAAGGAACATACCGCAGCCGTGGGCCGACGTGGCGGCCCGGGCCGACCAGTGGTGGTCAGGGGGCGGCAGCCGGTTGCGTCGGCGTGGCTGCAGCGGCCACGTCGTCGGCCTTGTTGTGCAGGCCCTGCAGGTAGCTCGACAGCGCCTGCACCTCCTGCTCGCTCAGCTTCTGCGCGACCGTGGCCATGATCTGGAAGTGTGCCTTGTCGGTCTCGTTGGTCTGGCCGGCCTGGTACTCCTGCAGGCGGCGCGCGACATAGCTGGCGTGCTGGCCACCGAGATGCGGATAGGCCGGGCCGGGATTGCCGGCACCGCTGGGGCCATGGCAGGCCATGCAGGCCGGCAGGCCGCGCTTGGCATCGCCGCCGCGGTACAGCTGCTGGCCGATCTCGTAGAACTTCATGCCCTTGTAGGGGCCCTCGGTGACCGCCGTGTCATCGGCGATGCCGGCGTCGGCTTTCTGCGTGGCGAAGTAGGCGCCGATATCACGCATGTCCTGCGGGGTGAGGTTCTGCACGAACGGCACCATCGCCACTGCTGCGCCGGAACTGCGCTGGCCATTGGCGATCAGCGCCATCTGCTGGGCCACGTAGCGTTCGCTCTGGCCGGCAATGGACGGATACATCTCCACCGTGGAATTGCCGTCGACGCCATGACAGGCCGCGCAGGCCGAGGCCTTGGCCTGGCCGGCCTTGGCATCGCCCCAGTGGGTCTTGCTGAAATCCACCTCCAGCGAGGCGGTATTGATCGGCCCGTTGTCGGGCAGCGGGGTCAACGTGGTCTGCGCGAACGCAGCAGCGGCAACGACTACAGCAGTGGCAAGGGCGGATACGGCAAGAACGCGAGCGTGGCGCATGCTGAAGCTCCGTATGGACCGGGCCGGGCGGCGGCCGCCGGCATCGCCCGGATTATCAACGCCGTTTCCGCGCACGGTCAACGCAGCAGTGCAGCAAAATGGCCGCAGCGGCCGCCGGCACGGGCGCGCGGCGCCGCAACATGCGATCCTAGGCACATGTCATTGCTCATCGAACGCGCCCGTTACCACCTTTCGGCCCACAACGTGCGGCAGCTGCCGCCTGACGAAGGCGCCGAAGTGGCCTTCGCCGGCCGCTCCAACGCCGGCAAGTCCAGTGCGCTCAACGCGCTGACCCGCCAGAACGCGCTGGCCCGCGTCTCCAAGACGCCCGGCCGCACCCAGCAGCTGGTGTTCTTCCAGGTCACCCCGGAAGCGCATCTGGTCGACCTGCCCGGTTACGGCTACGCCAAGGTGCCGCTGGACCTGCAGGCGCATTGGCAGGCCTTCATTGACCGGTATTTCCGCACCCGCGAAGCCCTGAAGGGCCTGGTGGTGGTGATGGACATCCGCCACCCCCTGAAGGACTACGACCGGCAGATGCTGTCCTATGCCGTGCAGCGTGGCCTGCCGGCGCACGCGTTGCTGACCAAGGCCGACAAGCTCAGCCGCAGCCAGCAGATGCAGTCCCTGCAGAAGGTGCGCAAGGAGCTGCAATCGGCTTACGGTGACAGCGTCAGCGTGCAGGTGTTCTCCGGCGAAGACCGTACCGGCGTGGACGAAGCCCGCGGCGTGATCGGCGGCTGGCTGGGGCTGGAGTAAGGCATCCCCTGCCTTCCTGTAGAGCCGAGCCTACGCTCGGCTGTGGAATCCCGGCACGCTGAGCGCGGTAGCCGAGCATGGGCTCGGCTCTACACGGGTCATTTCAACGGCGAATACTCCGCCGGCACCCAGGCGTAGGTCTGGCCTTCGCTGCGCACATGGCCCAGGCCGGGGAACGGTAGATGTGCACCAGCCACCCACCAACCATTGGCCGTGGCCTGCTGCAGCAGACTGCGACGGCTGGCGGTGGCCGCCTTGCGGTCCGAATCGGCCTCAAATGCCGCTTCCGGATGCGCGAACTGCACCGCGTGGAAGTGCAGCACATCGCCCCATACCAGCAGTGACTGGCCCTGGCTGTCGAACCGGTAGGAGACATGGCCGGGGGTGTGGCCATGGGTGTCCATCGCCACCGCGCCGCCGGGCAGGGCATCGCCGGGGCTGAAGGTGCGCAGGTGGCCGCTGGCCTGATACGGCGCCACCGCGTTGCGTGCCAGCGGGAAGGCGAAGCGCACGCCCTTCGGCGCGGTGGCCTCGCTGGCCGGGTTGAGCCAGTAATCGGCATCGGCCCTGGACAGCCACACCGTGGCATTGGGGTAGGCCGGCTTGCCCTGCGCGTCGAGTACGCCGCACAGGTGGTCCGGATGGGCGTGGGTCAGCAGCACCTCATCCACCTCGGCCGGGTCCACGCCGGAGGCGCGCAGGTTGCCCAGCACCTGGCCCAGGCCGGGGCCGAAGCACTGCGCGGTGCCGGTATCGACCAGGGTCAGGTGGTTGCCCTGGCGCACCAGGAAGGCGTTGATCGCGGTCTGCAGGCCCTTCTTGTCTTCGGGCACGTAGCGGCCTTCCAACAGGCGGCTGACCAGCGTCGGCGGCACGTCCACCACTTCCTGCCGGCCCAGCGCGACCACGCCATCGAACAGGGCGGTGACCTGCAGCGCACCGACGCGCTGGTGGTAGACGCCGGGCACCTGCCGGGTGGGGGCGGGCGAGGTGGCTTCGGCCAGGGCGGCCAGTGGCAACGAGGACAGGGCCAGCAGCAGGGTGGCGTGCAGTGGCAGGCGACGCAGGGTCATGAGGGGTCTCGGTGGATGACGGGCGGTTCCGTTGGCCTAGCGTGCCGTGGCTGGCGTGTGCGCGGCGCTCAAACCACTACGTGGAATGCTCAGGGAAGGAGTGTTGTCTGCAGGGCTGCGCCCTGCACCCGCAGAGGCAACGGCAACAGCCGAAGCAACAGCAACAGCCGAAGCAACAGCAACAGCCGAAGCAACAGCAACAGCGGGCTATCCGTGGGATGGCGGGGTGGGTCCGGTTGCGGGAGACGCCGTAAACCCTTCCATGGGGGCTTGGCCGCGGCATCCATGCCGCGGACACTCCCGCAACCGGACCCACCCCGCCATCCCACGGATAGCCGCTGTTGCTGTTGCTTTCGCTGTTGCCGTTGCCTCTGCAGGTGCAGGGCTGCAAGCCCTGCCGAACCCCCTCAAATGTCTGTGGGAGCCAGCCCGTACTGCTCGGCGAAGCGCTTGCTGAAACTCGCCACAGACCGATAGCCCGCGCGTGCGGCCACGGTCTTCAACGGCAGGTCCGTGGTGTAGAGCAGCTGCATGCCATGCGCCAGCCGGGCCTCGGTGAGCAGCTGGCGCAGGCTGGTGTCCTCGGCCGCCAGGCGACGGCGCAGGGTCGCGCCGCTCAGCGCGAACAGCGCTTCCACATCACGCGATTGCCAGTCGCGGGCCGGTTCGGCGGCGATGCGGTCGCGGATCTGTTCGCCCAGGCTCGGCGCCTGCGGCAGCAGCAGGTTGCCGTGGCCCTGCCGGCACAGGGTCAGTACCAACGAGGCCAGGGCCAGCCGCGCTTCGCTGTAACGGCCGTCCTGCAGCGATTGCCGCCACTGGCGCAGCACCGCGCCATGATCGATCAACGGCAGTCGCGCCATCGCATGACCAGCGGCGGGAAGCTCCCCGCTCCACAGCGTGCGTGCGGCCGCCAGCACTTCGGCACACAGCGGCACGATGGCGCTGAGGTAGCGGCCACTGCGTGGGTCGGGGGTGTTGACTACATCGATGCGGCATCGCTGGGTCAGCAGCAGGATGTCGCCGGGGATGAACTCCAGCGACTGGTGGGCGGTACGCACCTGCTTGCGGCCTTCCAGCAGGATCGCGAACTGGGGTTGCGGAATCTCCACCGAGCTGGCGCCATGTTCGCGCCGAGCGGTGATGCACGCATAACCTTCGGCGCGTGCGCAGCCGGCCAGACTGGCCATCTCGGCCAGCAGTGCGGTAACTGGCGGCAGCATGCCGGTCATGTCACCTGGGCGCCGAACAGGCGACCGACGCCTGCAGCGGCGGCCATTGCCAGTGCACCCCAGAACATCACACGCAACGCGCCGCGTACCGGCGGGGCGCCGCCGGCCTGGGCTGCCACCGCGCCGGTCAGGCACAGGCCGAGCAGGGTACTGGCCGTGGTCATCATCGCGACCTTGTCGACCGGCGCGAGCAACGCGGTCAGCACCGGCAGTGCCGCACCGCAGGTGAAGGCGCCGGCAGAGGCCAGCGCTGCCTGCAGCGGGCGCGCGCGCAGGGTATCGGTGATGCCCAGCTCGTCGCGCGCGTGGGCGCCCAGTGCGTCGTGGGCGGTGAGCTGTTCGGCCACCTGCCGTGCCAGCGCCGGCTCCAGGCCACGGTGGCGGTAGATCGCGGCCAGCTCTTCCAGCTCGCTGTGCGGATCTTCGTGCAGTTCGCGCTTTTCCATTGCCAGGTCGGCGTCTTCGGTGTCGGCCTGGGTCTGCACCGAGACATACTCGCCGGCGGCCATCGACATCGCGCCGGCCACGGTGCCGGCCACGCCGGTGGCCAGGATGGTCGCAGCGGAGGCGCCGCTGGCGGCCACGCCGACCACCAGGCCGGCCACCGAGACGATGCCATCGTTGGCGCCCAGCACGGCGGCACGCAGCCAGCCGACGCGCTCGGAGCGGTGCAGTTCGGGGTGTCGTGAATGGCGGCTCATGACGTTGAGTGTACGAGGGTCAAGAGGGCGTCGGTAGGATGCTGAAACCCGTCACCGTCGCATGACGCGACGGGGTGCCACGCTATAGTGCGCCCTTGCGATGGAAGGCCGCGAGCCCCACATCCCCCGCCACCGTCCAGCGAGCCTCTCCCTTGTCGAGCCCCAGCCACGTCGCCGATACCCCCATTACCGACCGCTCGCAGCTGGTGGAGGTGATCGCCTCCGGCGAGAAGCCCCGCGCGCAGTGGCGCATCGGCACCGAGCACGAGAAGTTCGGGTTCCGCCTGGATGACCTGCGCCCGCCGACCTTCGAGGGCGAGCGCGGCATCGAAGCGCTGCTCAACGGCCTGGTCCGCTTCGGCTGGGAGCCCGTGCAGGAGAACGGCAGCACGATCGCCCTGCTGCGCGATGGCGCCTCGGTGACGCTGGAACCGGCCGGCCAGCTGGAACTGTCCGGTGCGGCGCTGGAAACCATCCACCAGACCTGCGTGGAAACCGGCACCCACCTCAATGAAGTGGCGCAGGTGGCCGGCGAACTGCAGCTGGGTTTCCTCGGCATGGGCTTCCAGCCGAAGTGGAAGCGCGATGAAATGCCGTGGATGCCCAAGGGGCGCTACAAGATCATGCGCTCGTACATGCCCAAGGTCGGTTCGCTGGGCCTGGACATGATGACCCGCACCTGCACGGTGCAGGTGAACCTGGACTACGCCACCGAAGCGGACATGGTGAAGAAGTTCCGCGTGTCGCTGGCGCTGCAGCCGATCGCCACCGCGCTGTTCGCCGATTCGCCGTTCACCGAAGGCAAGCCGAACGGCTACCTGAGCTACCGCTCGCACATCTGGACCGACACCGACGCCGACCGCACCGGCATGCTCGACTTCGTGTTCGAGGATGGTTTTGGTTACGAGCGCTATGTCGACTACCTGCTCGACGTGCCGATGTATTTCTCCTACCGCGATGGCATCTACCACGACGCCAGCGGGCAGAGCTTCCGCGATTTCATGCAGGCCAGGCTGCCGGTGCTGCCGGGTGCGCTGCCGACGCTGCGCGACTGGTCGGACCACATGACCACCGCGTTCCCGGAAGTGCGCCTGAAGAAGTACCTGGAAATGCGTGGTGCCGATGGTGGCCCGTGGAGCCGCCTGTGTGCGCTGCCGGCATTCTGGGTGGGCCTGTTGTATGACGACACCGCACTGGATGCCGCCTGGGACCTGGTGCGTGACTTCACCCTGGCCGAGCGCCATGCGCTGCGTGACGGCGTGCCGAAGCATGCGATGAACCTGCCGTTCCGCAATGGCACCGTGCGTGACCTCGCCGGCGAGGCGGTCAAGATCTCGGTGGAAGGCCTCAAGCGTCGCGCCGCACGTAATGCCGATGGCCAGGACGAGAGCAAGTTCCTGGACGTGCTGCAGGAGATCGTCGAATCCGGCCTGACCCCGGCCGAGCGCAAGCTGGCGCTGTTCCATGGCCGCTGGCATGGCGACGTCGATCCGGTGTTCCGCGAGTTCGCGTATTGATCGTCATGCGGGGTTGCCGGCCAGCGGCCGGCACTACCCAAAAGAAAAACCCCGGCATTGCCGGGGTTTTTCTTTTTCGCATCTGCCCTGGATCAGGCCGCGTTCTTCATCGTCGCCATGTCGATCACGAAGCGGTAGCGCACATCGTTCTTCGCCATGCGTTCCCAGGCTTCGTTGACGTTCCTGATGTCGATCATCTCCACATCGCTGACGATGCCGTGCTCGGCACAGAAGTCCATCATTTCCTGGGTTTCGGCCATGCCGCCTATCGCCGAGCCGGTCAGGTGCTTGCGGCCGAAGATCACGCTGCCACCGGTCAACGGCGGGTCCAGTTCGGTCAGCACGCCGACCAGGCACATGGTGGCTTCGCGCTTGAGCAGGCCCATGTACGGATTGGTGTCATGGCTGACCGGGATGGTATTGAGCAGGAAGTCGAAGCTGCCGGCGTGCGCCTTCATCTGCGCCGCATCGCGCGAGACCAGCACCTCATCGGCGCCCAGGCGCTTGGCATCGGTGCCCTTTTCCGGGGTGGTGGTGATCATCACCACGTGCGCACCGAGCGCCTTGGCGAACTTCACGCCCATGTGGCCGAGGCCGCCGAGGCCGATCACGCCGACCTTCTGGCCCGGGCCGACCTTCCAATGGCGCAGCGGCGACCACGTGGTGATGCCGGCGCACAGCAGCGGTGCGGCCGCCTTCAGGTCGAGGGTGTCGGACACCTTCACCACGAAGCGTTGCTCGACCACCACGTGGTCGGAATAGCCGCCGTAGGTCGGTGCGCCGCTTTCGCGTTCACGGCCGTTGTAGGTCCAGGTCGCGCCCTCGGCGCAGTACTGCTCCAGGTCGTGCTGGCAGGCGTCGCAGTGGCGGCAGGAGTCGACCATGCAACCCACGCCGGCGTGGTCGCCGACCTTGAAGCGGGTGACGTTGCTGCCGACCTCGGTGACGCGGCCGATGATCTCGTGACCCGGCACCATCGGGTAGATCGAGCCACCCCAATCATCGCGGGCCTGATGCAGGTCGGAGTGGCAGATGCCGCTGTAGAGGATCTCGATGCGCACGTCGTTGGGACCGACCGCACGGCGTTCGAACTCATAGGGGACCAGCGGGGCGGTATGGGAATGGGCGGCGTAACCACGGGCGAGGGACATGGGGAATCCTTGGCAGGGTTTATCGAAAGGCGTTTTACAATACGCCCCGTTCCCAGCGGCAGGAATCGCGGATATCGGCATGATTCATCAAGTGGAACTGCACAATCATGGCCACTGACAACCTCACCCACCTGGCCGCGTTTGCCGCGGTCGCCCGCCACCGCAGCTTCCGCCGCGCCGGTGCCGAGCTGGCGCTGTCGACCTCGGCAGTGAGCTATGCGATCCGCGCGCTGGAAGAACGGTTGGGGGTGGGCCTGTTCCATCGCACCACCCGCAGCGTGGCCCTGACTGAGGCCGGGCAGCGCCTGCTGGAGCGCCTGCAGCCGGCGCTGGGCCAGGTGCATGACGCGCTGGAAGAGATGAACCAGTTCCGTGCCGCCCCGGCCGGCCTGCTGCGCATCAACGCCACCCGCGCGGCGGTACCGACCCAGTTGGGGCCGCGACTGGCGCGCTTCCTGCACGCTCACCCCGACGTGCGGGTGGAGCTGACCGAGAACGATGGCCTGGTCGACATCGTCGCCGAGGGCTACGACGCCGGCGTGCGCCTGCACGAGTTCGTGCCCGAGGACATGGTGGCGGTGCCGATGGGGCCACCGTTGCGCGGGCTGATTGTCGGCTCGCCGGACTACCTGCGGCGACACCCGGCACCACAGCATCCGCGGGACCTGGCGGCACACGAATGCATCCGCTTCCGCTTCGCCAGCGGGCATCTCTACAAGTGGCAGTTCGAGCGTAGCGGGCAAGCGCTGGAGATCGATGTGCCGGGCCGGCTCACGTTGAGTGAGCAGGGCACCGTCGTGGGTGCAGTGCTTGATGGCATCGGCCTGGCCTACGTGCTGGAAGACACGGCGCGGCCGTATATCGAATCCGGCCAGATGGTGGCAGTGCTGGAAGACTGGAGCGAACCGTTCGCCGGCTTCGCGCTGTACTACCCGAAGCAGCGGCAGATGCCCGGTGCCCTGCGCGCGTTCGTGGATATGCTGCGCGAATGAGCTGCGATGGATGATGTGGTGCCGACCAACGGACGGCACCCACCACCCACTGTCGTCCATGCGCGGATGGGGCAACCCTACGGCACCCGCAACACCGGCGCCAACAACGCCATGCACTCACGCAGGTGCACCTCCACCGGCGCATCCTCGGCCACCACGCCGATCACGCGTTCGCGCAGCGGCTCGGCCACGGCCATTGCCAGGATCAGTCGCGCCATGCGTGCGGAATCCCCCTCACGCAGCAGCCCACGCTGCTGCTGCCGTTCCAGCCAGTCAGCCAGCAGCGCTCGGCCGCGTTCGATGCCATTGTCCAGATAGGCCTGCAGCAGCGCATCCTTGCCGGGGAAATCGGTAGCCAGCAGCCGGAACACCTGCACCGCCTGCGCCGACAGTGCCTGCGTGCACACCGCCTGCAGGATGTCCTGCAGCAACGGCAGCACCTCGTCGGCACCGTGCGCATCGCGCTGCAGCTGCGGCGCGAAGCCGTCGGTCCATTCGCGCACCGCAAGCCCAACCAGTTCCTCGCGATTGCTGGCGTGGCGATACACCGTCTTCTTCGCCACCCCGGCTTGCGCCGCCACCGCTTCGATGGTGGTGGCCTCGTAACCCTGTGCCAGCAGCAGCTCCAGGGTGGCCTGCAGTACCGCGTGGCGGACTTCCGCCTCCGGGCGCGCAGGGCGGCCGCGGCGGCGGGTCGGCGTTGTGGACTCGGACAGGGTCGTGCTGTTCATTGTGCCCATCTTACCGCATCCGGCTAATTGAGAAACGAATAACGTTTCCGTATTGTCGGGTCTCCCAACACCGCAGGAGACCCCGATGGATACCGCTGTGAACGCACGCGCCTGGCTGGACCACCACGATCTGCTCGACCCGGCGCCGATGCACCTGGAGACCGGCATCCAGCGCCGCGAAGACGGCACCCTGCTGGTGGCGGTGCGTAGCGATCTGCACGGCTGCAAGGGCCGCATGCTGGACTGGTGGTTCACCTTCTTCGAGACCACCCAGCACATCCGCTGGTGGCATCCGGTCGATCATGTCGAGCATCGCGGCTGGGACGCGGCGTGGCAGCGCGGGCGCAGCTACCACGGTGCCAGCATCCATGCGGTGGAATCGCTGGCCGACATTCCGCCGGTGGCGGCACGCCTGAAGTTCCATGACCCGCGCACGCTGCTGGTGCCCCAGCGCCTGCAGGCGGCACAGGATGCAGGCGATGTATCGGCGGTGATTGCCGCGCGCATCGGCTTCGGCGACCACGTCCGCCTGGATGCAAACGGTGATCCCTGCGACGGGCAGATGCTGCACGTGGCGCGTGATACGCCGTTTGGCTGTGTGCTGCGCAGCCGCTTCGTGCTCGGCCTGGACAGCGCCGATCCGCACCGCGAGGCCGGCGATGCGGTCGGCCTGGGCCTGCTCAAGCACTGCTATACGGAGTTCAGTTTCCTCTCGCGCTTGCTGCCGTCGCTGTACTACGGCGAGCGTGCCAATGGCGAGGCAGTGCCATTGCCGTGGTGAGTGGTGCAACGGTCATTCGACCAGCGCGTCGTAGCCTTCAGCACTGAACTGGATCAGGCAGAAGCCGTGGCCGAACGGATCGGCCAGCACGGCGATGCGTCCCCAGCGACGCTCGCGCAAGGACTGCTCGAGCGTCGCTCCGGCTGCGACTGCACGTGCCAGCGCGGCGTCGATGTCATCCACTACCCAATCCAGGTGCAGCGGCGTCCAATGGCGCTCGTAGTCGCGCACGTCGCCGTCTTCGGTGGCGGCGCTGCCGGCGTCGTTGTGCAGCAGGTAGAGCGGCGTTGGCCCACCGAGCAGCTCCACGGCACCCGGGCCGAGACGGCGGCCGATGCGTAGGCCGAAGGCCCGGATGTAGAAGTCTTCGGCGGCGGCCAGGTCGGGGACGTCGAGGTTGACGATGAAGCTGTGGGCAGTGGCGTTCATGGCAGCGATGGGTGGCATCCGGTGGTCGCAGTCTAGTCCTGCCGCGTGCTGTGGCCGGTTCATCTCCTGCGCGGATTCGGGCAAGCTGGGCGGTCTCTATCGACAAGGACATCCATGAGCGCGCTATCCGGCATCGAACAGGCCACCGGCCAGTCCTTCCCGCCCCTGTTCAAGCAGTTGCATGCAGCGGGTCGGTTGAGTTGGGGTGCTCCCCATCCGGAATGGTCCGAGGTGGTATTCCCGACGCTGCAGGCGGATCCGCCGGTGCTGCTGTACGCCCAGGACTACGAGCCGTTGGAACACGACGAGCTGCTGGAGGCGTGGCAGGAGCTGACCGCCGAGGATCATTACAATCCCCTGCGTCCCGACCTGCAGCTCCTGCCGTTTGCGCGGACCGGCGGCGGCGACAGCTACTGCTTCTGGAGCAACGCGCCCGGCTTTGCCGAGCCCCCCGTCGTGCTGGTGTGGCATGACGATGATCGTGCCGATGTGCTGGCCGCCAACTACCAGGATTTCCTGTTCCGCAAGATGGTCGAAGCCGTTGCCGACTACCAGGCGCCATATACGCTGCTGTCGCACGGCGAGCTGGCCGGCAATCTGCAGCGCTGGTTGCAGTCCCACCAATCCTTCCTTCGCGACGACCAGTACGCGGCGTTGCAGCAGCTGTTTGCCCGCGTTGACGATATTGAAGAAGGAAACATCAGCGAAGACGACGCACAGGCCATCGTCGTTGAAGTGATCGGCTGCGAGCGGTTGGACGAGTCGTTCGCGTACGTGCGCGAGGATGCCTGAGGACATGGGTCGGAGCCCCGCCGGCGGCGGGGATCCGACCCCGTGCGTGATCAGCCTGCGGCCGGGTAATCGAGGTAGCCTGCCTCGCCGCCTCCGTAATAGGTGCTGCGGTCCGGCGTGGCCAGCGCGACGTTGCGCTGCAGGCGCTCGACCAGATCCGGGTTGGCGATGAACGGCTGGCCGAACGCGGCCAGGTCGATGATGCCCGCTTCGACCAGCTGCAGGGCGCGTTCGCGGGTCATGCCACCTGCCAGGATGACGGTGCCGCCGTAGGCCTGCTTGAACTGCCGCAGGAACACCTCGCCCAGCACCGACTGGCTCGCCTGCAGGTTGTCGTTGAGATGCACATAGGCCAGGCCGCGCGTGCCCAGCTCCTCGGCCAGGTACAGGTAGGTTGCCTCGTTGTCGGGGTAGAGCGGCATGTCGAAGGTGAGGTTGTTCGGCGCCAGGCGCACGCCGATCCGCTGCGCACCGATGCGCTGGGTCATCGCATCGACGGTCTCCAGGATCAAGCGCGCACGATTGGGCAGCAAGCCGCCATAGCGGTCCTCGCGCTGGTTGATGAGCGGGTTGAGGAACTGTTCGAACAGGTATCCGTTGGCGGCATGCAGTTCGATGCCATCGAAACCGGCGGCGATGGCGTTGTCGGCGCCGCGCGCGAAGTCGCCGACGATGCCGGGGATCTCTTCGGTGGCCAGCGCACGTGCCGGGGTGGGATCGGCGTGGCCGCGGCTGCCGTCGTCCAGATAGACGAACGAGGTGTTCTTCGGTGCGCTGGCGACCGGCCGGGTACCGGCGCTTACCGGTTGACCACCGTCGGGCTGCAGCGAGGAATGCGACATGCGGCCGACGTGCCAGAGCTGGGCGAAGATCGTGCCCTGTGCGGCATGCACCGCCTCGGTGACGAGCTTCCACCCGGCAACCTGCTCGGCCGACCAGATACCCGGCACGTCGATGTAACCCTGGCCCTGCGGCGAGACCGGGGTGCCTTCACTGATGATCAGGCCGGCGCTGGCGCGCTGCCGGTAGTACTGCGCGGTGAGTTCATTGGCCACCGCGCCGGGGTTGCGGGCGCGGGTCATCGGGGCCATCACGATGCGGTTGCGCAGGGCGATGCCTGCCAGATCGAAGGGGCGGAACAGGGCGGCGGTCATGTCGGTCATCTTGGTGCGGGGAGGAGGCGCCAGCGGCGCGATGCACACAGAATGGAGTTGACATGCAGGCGCATAAAGCGCTTCGATCTCCCCAGGTGCGGGACTATTTGTCCCCAATGGAGCGCGATAGATGCTGCCGCTGGAATCATTGAATGGCCTGGTCACGTTCGTTACCACGGCCCGCTCAGGCAGCTTCACCGAGGCTGCCGACGCGCTGGGCATCTCACGCTCGGCGGTGGGCAAGGCCATCGCCCGGCTGGAAGCGCGGCTGGGCGTGCGCCTGTTCCACCGCACCACGCGGCGCATCGCGCTGACCACCGACGGCGAAGCGTACTACGCATCGTGTGCGGCGGCGCTGGAAGAAATCTCCGCCGCCGAGGCCTGCCTGGGGTCGGCCGGCCTGCCCAGCGGACGGCTGCGCATCGACATGCCATCCTCGTTCGGGCGCCTGGTGGTGCTGCCGGTGCTGCTGCGCCTGTGCCGGCAATACCCGGACCTGCAACTGACGATGACCTTCACCGATCACTTCGTCGATCCGGTCGAAGAGGGCATCGACCTGCTGATCCGCTTCGGCGGATTGCACCAGGCCGAGCATCTGGTCGCGCGCCGGCTGGGTCGCCAACGACTGGTCACCTGCGCATCGCCGGAGTACCTGCAGGCGCATGGCGTGCCGGCCTCCGTGGAGGATCTGGCGCAGCACCGCAGCGTCGTTGGTTTCCGCCACGGCCAGCCGGTGGCGTGGCGGATCGGCAGGGACGATGCCGAGGGAACGTTCATCCCGAATGCGACCCACCAGCTCAACGATGGTGACGCGGTGATCGATGCGGCCATCGCTGGGCTGGGCATCTGCCAGATGCCCGTTTCACTGGTACGCCGTCATCTGGAATCCGGGGCGCTGCAATCGGTGCTGGATGCGCACATGCAGCGGCATATCGACATCCATGCGCTGTGGCCACCGACCCGCCACCTGCGGCCCAAGGTGCGCTACGTGGTGGATGAGCTGGCGCGGTTGGCGGCTCAGGGCGTGTTTGATTGAGCGTAGGGCATCAGTAGTTGATGATCCGGGCGGACGTGTCTTCGCCTTCCTGAAGTGCTTCAAACACCTCGGCCAGAAGCGCGATCAGATCGTGCCCATGTGAGGTGACGAAGTAGGTCGCCAGGCTGTCGATGTCGCCAGCGATATCGTCTCCCCACGGTGGACGCTGGGTTCTATCCTCGAACGACCATATGACACGGGCTGGCGCAAGCTCGGCCAGCTCTCGGCGGACCCTATGTAGTTCGGCCAGCGCGGCGGCAGCATCTGATTGCTGCAGTCTGCCGGCGTATAGCTGATTCAAGAGGATTGGGAATCGACTTCCCCAGCCATTCGGCTCCAGGTTGCCGGATATGGTCGAGAAGAAGGCATAGAGAAACGCGCCACTGCCGATCTCATCGGTGATGCGCCCGAGTTGGATGCCAACACCCATTGTCTGGTTCCTGATTCTGCCGATCCTACAGCATGCCCCGATGCATTAACGGTAGAAGCGCAATTTCTGTAATTGATTGATATGAAAGGATTCAACGGCACTATTGCGGAGGCGGGAGATGCCATTTCCGTCACTTTGCCAATACGCATGTATACTATCCCCCAGTATAGTTCCGAACTGGCCCGCCATGCCGCACTCCCCCGAAGAGAAGAAGAAGGTCCTGGCCCGCGTGCGCCGCATCCGCGGCCAGTGCGATGCGCTTGACCGCGCGCTGGAAGCCGGCGCCGACTGCGGGCCGGTGCTGCAGCAGATCGCCGCCATCCGTGGCGCGGTCAACGGCCTGATGTCCGAGGTGATGGAGGCCCATCTGCGCGAGGAATTCGGCCAGCCCGCCGCCTCCGACGAACAACGCGCCGAACGCGTGCGCGACATGAGCGCGTTGATCCGCTCGTACCTGAAGTAAACGACGGCGCAACATGGCGCCGCCCATCCTGTCATTGCCTGTCTCTGGAGAGTCCACCCATGAAATCCCGTGCCGCCGTCGCCTTTGGTCCCGGCCAGCCGCTGCAGATCGTCGAGATCGACGTCGCCCCGCCGAAGAAGGGCGAAGTGCTGGTGAAGATTACCCACACCGGTGTCTGCCACACCGATGCGTTCACCCTGTCCGGTGATGACCCGGAAGGCCTGTTCCCGGTGGTGCTGGGCCATGAAGGCGCCGGCATCGTGGTGGAAGTGGGCGAGGGCGTGACCAGCGTCAAGCCGGGCGACCACGTGATTCCGCTGTATACCGCCGAGTGTGGCGAATGCCTGTTCTGCAAGAGCGGCAAGACCAACCTGTGCGTGGCCGTGCGCGCCACCCAGGGCAAGGGCGTGATGCCCGACGGCACCAGCCGCTTCAGCTACAACGGCGAGCCGCTGTACCACTACATGGGCTGCTCGACCTTCAGCGAGTACACCGTTGTGGCCGAAGTCTCGCTGGCGAAGATCAACCCGGACGCCAACCCGGAACACGTCTGCCTGCTCGGCTGTGGCGTCACCACTGGCATCGGCGCGGTGCACAACACCGCCAAGGTGCAGGAAGGCGACAGCGTGGCGGTGTTCGGCCTGGGTGGCATCGGCCTGGCGGTGATCCAGGGTGCGCGCCAGGCCAAGGCCGGCCGCATCATCGCGGTGGACACCAATCCGTCCAAGTTCGAACTGGCGCGCGAGTTCGGCGCCACCGACTGCATCAACCCGAAGGACTTCGACAAGCCGATCCAGCAGGTCATCGTGGAAATGACCACCTGGGGTGTGGACCACAGCTTCGAGTGCATCGGCAACGTCAACGTGATGCGCGCGGCGCTGGAATGCGCGCATCGTGGCTGGGGCCAGAGCGTGGTGATCGGCGTGGCCGGTGCCGGGCAGGAGATCTCCACCCGCCCGTTCCAGCTGGTGACCGGGCGCAAGTGGATGGGTACCGCCTTCGGTGGCGTGAAGGGCCGCAGCCAGCTGCCGGGCATGGTCGAGGACGCGATGAAGGGCGATATCGAACTGGCGCCGTTCGTCACCCACACCATGGACCTGGACAGGATCAACGACGCCTTCGACCTCATGCATGAAGGCAAGTCGATCCGTTCGGTGGTCCATTACTGAGCCGCGTCATGGGCTGGTTCGATGCCCTGCGCCGGCCGCGTGCGGAAGACCCGCGCGCGGCCTTGGTGGCGCCGATCGAGCAGGCGTTGCGCGCGCTGGGCTGGGTCGACGGCGAGGTGGGGCCACCGCGTGCGGTGACTTCGGCCTTCGGCAGCGACGATGGCATGCCGTTCGAGCAGTGGCTTGCGCAGGTATTCCTGCCGCGCCTCTACGAGGCCCGCGCCGACGGTCAGTGGCCACCGCGCAGCGACGTGGCGGTGGCGGCGTATCGCAACCTGGACGGCCAGCCTGGCGTCGAATCGTTGCTGCGCCTGCTGGCACAGCTGGATGAACTGATCAACCAAGGCATCCACGCCGGGCGTGGATAAGCCGACCAAGGTCGGCATCTACCAGAAGCACGCGTGCGCTGACGCGCCGCGCAGGAGAGCACCATGGAACGCATTGAACACCGCGCCTGTTTCGGCGGCTGGCAGGACGTGTACCGCCATCATTCGACCACGCTGGGCTGCGACATGCAGTTCGCCGTGTACCTGCCACCGCAAGTGGAAACACAGAAGCTGCCGGTGCTGTACTGGCTGAGCGGCCTGACCTGCACCGAGCAGAATTTCATCACCAAGGCCGGTGCGCAGCGCTATGCAGCCGAGCACGGAGTAATCATCGTTGCGCCGGATACCAGCCCGCGCGGCGATGATGTGGCCGATGCCGAAGGCTACGACCTCGGCAAGGGAGCGGGGTTCTACCTCAACGCCACCCGTGCGCCCTGGGCGGAGCACTACCGCATGCATGATTACGTGGCGCAGGAGCTGCCGGCGCTGATCGAGGCGAACTTCGCGGTCACCGATGCGCGCGCGATCAGTGGCCATTCGATGGGCGGCCATGGCGCGCTGCTGATCGCGCTGCGCAACCCCGGGCGCTATCGCAGCGTGTCGGCGTTTTCGCCGATCGTCGCGCCCAGCCACGTGCCGTGGGGGCAGAAGGCCTTCCATGCCTATCTGGGCGACAACCCGGCCGACTGGGCGCAATGGGATGCCTGCGAGCTGATCGCTATGGCTGACGAGCGCCTGCCGCTGCTGGTCGACCAGGGCGAGGCGGACGAGTTCCTGCAGACCCAGCTGCAGCCGCAGCGCCTGCAGCAGGCCTGCGCGGCCGCCGGCCATCCGCTGACCCTGCGTCTGCAGCCGGGCTACGACCACAGCTACTACTTCATCGCCAGCTTCATCGGCGAGCACATCGCCCACCACGCCCGCGCCCTGCAGGGCTGAGCGCGTTCCGGTGGT